>JAYVGK010000216.1:0-3737 GCA_043772215.1 Acidimicrobiales bacterium
CTACACGTTCCCCACCATTCGTCGCGACATACGCAATCTCCTGCCGCAAGACGTTGCTGGGTTCGATGCCATCGTGCATCTAGCGGCGCTCAGCAACGATCCCATCGGCAACATGGTGGAGTCCTGGACCGAGGACATCAACCACAAGGCTTCGGTACGACTGGCGGAACTGGCCATAGATGCCGGCGTCTCCCGGTTCCTGTTCTCGTCGAGTTGCATCATGTATGGTATGTCTTCCACCAATGAGGTGAATGAAGACTCGCCCCTCGCTCCTCAAACTGAATATGCCCGTTCCAAGGTCAAGACCGAGGACGCGCTGCGCGAGATGGCCAACGACTCCTTCTCCCCCACCTGCCTGCGCAACGGCACCATCTACGGCATCTCTCCCCATATGCGCTTTGACACGGTGTTGAACAGCTTGGTGGGCTTGGCCTACACCACCAAGAAAGTTATCGTTCAAAGTGACGGCAAACCGTGGCGCCCCGTGATCCATGTCAGTGACGTGGCCCGGAGCTTCGAGCAAGTGCTGCGCTCGCCCATCGAAGACGTGCACAATCAGGCGTTCAACAACGGAGCCGACCACCTCAACCATCAAGTCATCGAGTTGGCCAACATCGCCGTAGAAGCAGTCCCTGGTTCCAGTATCGAAGTGCGTGCAGACGCCAGCGCCGACCAACGTACGTACAAGGCAAGCTTTGCCAAGTTCGCCAAGACGTTTCCTGACTTCGAATGGAAGTTCAACGCCCGCACCGGCGCCCAAGAACTCGCTGACACGTTCGCCCGTATCAACCTGTCGTCCGAGGATTTCACCGGTCCTCGATTCACCCGTCTCAAGTGGCTACAACGTCTCTTGGAGGGTGGCGTCCTCGACTCCGACTTGCGCTGGGCCCAACCAACGGCGGAGGTGTCCAAGTGATCGATGGAGTGAAGGTCGTACCGCTGCGGACCATCGTCGATGAGCGGGGCAAGATTATGCACATGCTCAAAGCCACGGATGATCATTTCATCCAGTTCGGAGAGATCTATTTCTCCACCGCATGGCCCGGCACTGTGAAGGCATGGCACATTCACACCAAGATGACGGTCAACAACGCCGTTTTATCGGGCCACGCCAAACTGGTGATGTACGACCTTCGACCGGATTCCCCCACCAAAGGCGAATTGCTCGAGGTGTTTCTCGGTGAGGACAACCACGTGTTGGTACAGATCCCTCCGGGCATCGCCAATGGGTACAAGGCCTACGGCAACAAAGAGGCCATCTTGGCCAATTGCGCCACCATTGCCCACGAGCCCGACGAGATGCTTCGTATGCCGTTCAACACCGATGAGATCCCGTACAACTGGGACCTGAGGCAGGGATAGCGCGATGTCCTCGGCAATCATGACGCGTACTCCGCTGCGCATCAGCTTCACTGGTGGTGGCACCGACATCCCCGGTTTCTTTCAGAAATCGTGGGGGGCGGTGTTCTCCACCGCCATCGACAAGTACGTCTATGTCACGGTGAAGCGCCATAGCGAACTGTTCTTCGACCGGCCGGACCGGCCGACGGGCGTCAAAGGGCTATTTCGTTTGAATTACTCCAAGAGCGAAGAGGTGGACAGCCTCGATGACATCAGCAACGACATCATTCGCGAGTGTCTGCGCTTACTCGAGATCGAGCCACCCCTGTATATCTCCACCATTGGTGACATCCCCGCTTCCACTGGGCTCGGCGGGTCTTCGGCCTTTGCCGTGGGTCTTCTCAATGCGTTGCACGCCTACCGGGGGGAACGGGTGTCCCCCGGGCAGTTGGCTGAAGAAGCCAGTCAGGTGGAAATAGACATCCTGGGAAACCCCATTGGAAAACAAGACCAGTACGCCGCTGCCTTTGGCGGCCTCAACGTGTTCTGTTTCAAACCTGATGGTGCAGTCACGGTGGAGCACCAGCGCATATCCGAGTCCGATCGCCGGCGATTGTTTGCATCGATGATGCTGTTCTGGACGGGTCACCAACGTGACGCCAGCAAGATCTTGGCCGAACAGAAGGAAAACACTGAGGCCGAGTTCGATCGGCTCTGTCGGATGCGCGACATGGCTCGCTATACCCAAGACCTTGCTGCTGAGGGCCGGCTCGACTCACCCACTCTCGGTGGATTGCTCAATGACGGGTGGCAAGAAAAGCGCAAGCTGGCCAGCGGAATATCAAACATCGGAATCGATACGTGGTACGAGCGAGCAGTGGAGGCGGGCGCCTACGGAGGCAAACTCTGTGGCGCCGGTGGCGGCGGATTCCTGCTGTTCATGGTGCCCCCTGAGCGCCGAGATGCCGTGCGCCGCTCCTTGGCCGATCTCACCGAGGTCCCGTTTGCCTACGAAGCACGTGGCTCTCAAGCAATCCAACCGTTCCGGGACTGATTCCCGTTACTTCACCCAATCTCGCTCGAACAACAACACCAGTTAAGGACTTTTCATGACCAACATCGCCTGCATCGTGTGCAGTAGCGGGCCCGTGGATCTCGTGCTCGATCTCGGCACCACCGCTCTCGCCAACAAGTTCTTGAGCGCCGAGGAATTGGCTACCGCCAGCGAACCGAACTTTCCGCTGCGCGTGGGTTTCTGCATCGAATGCGGGCATGTCCAACTGATGGATCGCATCCCGCCAGCAGCCATGTTCGAGGACTACCTGTACATGTCGGGTGCGTCATCTACCTTGGTGGGACACTTCCAAGACATCGCCGAAACGATGACGAAGCGGCTCGGACTCGGCAATGACGACATGGTGCTCGACATTGGTTGCAACGACGCGTCTCTACTGCTGCAGTTCCGCAAGCTCGGGATCAAGACCCTCGGTATCGACCCCGCCGCCAACCTGGCCGAGTACGTCAAAGACTTAGGCGTTGATCGCATCACAGATTTCTTCGGATCGGCCAGCGCTGATCGTATTGTGAAGGAGTACGGGCAGGTATCGCTCGTCACCACCACCAATACCTTTCCCCACATCCCCGACCTCGGAGACTTCGTGGCTGGCATCAAGAAGGTTCTGGCGGACGACGGAACATTCATGATCGAAGCGCATTACCTGGTGGACATTCTCGAGCAGGTGGCTTTTGACACCGTTTATCACGAGCATGTGTCGTATTGGTCGCTCAAGGCCATGATCCGGCTGTTTGAAGACAACGGCCTGCAGGTGGTGCGCGCCGAGCGGCTTCCCATCCATCACGGACAACTCCGTGTATCGGTGATGCACCCCGGTCATGGCGTGGACGAGAGCGTGGCTGCCGTCTTGGCAGCCGAAACGGCCCTCGGCGTAGGTGACATCAACACCTACCATGCGTTTGCCGAGAAGGTGTCTGGTATCAAACGTGATCTCAAAACCACCATCGCCAAGCTGCGGGCCAGCGGCGCCAAGGTGGCCGGCTATGGCGCTCCCGCCAAAGGGATGACGCTGCTCGAATATGTAGAACTCGGTCCGAAGGACATTGACTTCATTGCCGATAAGAGCCCGCTGAAACAGGGCCGATTCACTCCTGGAAGCCACATCCCGATTGTGGCCACGGATCAGATCCTGGAAGATCAGCCCGAGTATTTGGTGCTGTTTGCCTGGAACTTTGCCGAGGAGATCTTGGCGCAGCAGCAGCAGTACCGGGACCGAGGTGGAAAGTTCATCGTTCCGGTGCCGGAGGTCCGAGTCATCGAATGAACGCCCCAACACCGGTAGTAGCCACCACTGTCACCGATCTGGCGTCGCACATTCCCA
>JAYVGK010000217.1:0-2912 GCA_043772215.1 Acidimicrobiales bacterium
CGTCGCCGAACAGGTCGTCTCACTGGCTGGGAGGTGCTCAATGACCTGAATCTGTTCGACGTGAGCCCCATGGCGTTGCAGGTGAGTGAGCTGCGCGACATGCATCCCGCTGATGCCGCCACTCATATGGCCGGTCTCACCCAGGAAGCCAAAGATGCCGTGGTGGAAGCCATGGATGATGAGGAGCTGGCTGAACTACTCCAGGAGTTGCCCGAGGATCAGGCTTCGGAACTGCTCGAATCACTTGATGTAGACCGTGCTGCGGATGTGCTCGAGGAGATGGAAGCCGATGATGCGGCTGACCTGCTGGCCGAACTGCCACCAGCGGAGCGCGAAGAAATGCTCCAGGCCATGGACCCCGAAGAAGCCGAGCCGCTGCGTCGCCTGCTTGCATACCTGCCCGACACGGCCGGTGGTCTCATGAATCCGTATCCCCTGATTCTGTCCGGGAATTCCACGGTGGCCGAGGCACTGGCCCATATCCGAGACCCTGACATCGCAGCCGCCGAGGCCGCCCACGTATTTGTGTGCGACGCACCGTTGGAGACACCTACGGGTGCGTACCTGGGGCCCGTGGGATATCAACGGCTGCTGCGCGAGCCTCCGTATACAAAGTTGGCACTGTGTCTTGATGACGGACCCGAGCAGGTGGGTGAGGAGATGCCGATCGCCGAGATCGCCCGCCGCTTGGCCGCCTATGACGTGGTGGCGGTGCCGGTAGTGGATGGGCAGAACCGGTTGCTGGGGGCAGTGACTGTTGACGATGTGCTTGACCATCTGCTGCCCGCTGGTTGGAGGCGGCGATGATCATGAAGCTGCGCGATTCTGATCGCCGTTTGCGCGGTCGGGTCGATCTCACTGCACCACGCCGGCGGGGGTTCAACCTGGGCGTTCATTACGATCCGGAGGCGTTCGGCCGTTTTTCTGAAGGAATCGCTCGGTTCATCGGCACCGCCCGGTTCCTCGTGTATCAAACCGTGGTGGTGGCAGCATGGTTGGCCTGGAACACCGTGCTGCCGATCAAGTTGCGCTTCGACAAGCCCCCGTACATCGGCCTCACGTTGGTGTTGTCCCTCCAGGCTGCGTATGCCGCCCCGCTGATTCTGTTGGCCCAGAACCGTCAAGAGAAGCGCGATCGCGGTACCAACGAACGCGACCGTGAGATCGCTGGCCGGACACAGGCGGATACGGAGTTTCTGGCCCGAGAATTGGCGTCCATCCGCTTGGCCCTGTCCGATGTGGCGACGGTTGACGAATTGCAGAAGGCGGTGGACCGGGTGTCGCGCCGTAGAGCCGACAGTGAGCGATCCGCTGACCGATCGAGTGAACGATCGGGAAACGACGACACCGGGCGTATCGAGTTGCCCCGTTCCGACTAGAGCTTCTACGGTGCCCACCGTGGCTGTCCTTGGTTCCCGTGTCGATCCCCGGAGCGCAACGTACAAGGCCAATCGCGAGGCCATGCAGGTTCTGCTCGACGAGGTGCTGGCCGCCCAACAGCAGGCCATCGTCGCCGGCGGTCAGCGCTACATCGATCGCCATCGTCAGCGCGGCAAGATGTTGGTACGCGAACGTATCGAATTGCTCATTGATGCTGATACACCGCTGCTGGAATTGTCGGCGTTGGCGGCTTGGGGCACGGGCGACCCGTACGGGGCAGGGTTGGTAAACATCATCGGCATCGTCAACGGGGTGGAGTGCTTCATCTCCGGCACCGACATGACCGTGCGCGGCGGCGCATCCAATCCATCCACTGTCAGCAAGTCATTACGCGGCTTGGAGATTGCCAAACTCAACCGCCTGCCATACATCACTCTCACCGAATCGGCCGGAGCAGACCTTCCCCGCCAGGCTGACATCTTCGTCCCCGGCGGAGCCTCGTTCAAACACCTCACGCAATTGTCGAACGCCGGGATCCCCACCATTTCGTTGGTGTTCGGACCCTCCACAGCGGGCGGCGCATACACACCCGGTATGAGCGATTACGTGGTGATGGTGAAGGACCGGGCTCAGGTGTTCCTTGGGGGGCCGCCCTTGGTGAAGATGGCCATTGATGAAGACGCCGATGAGGAGTCGCTCGGTGGGGCCGAGATGCATTCGCGAATCAGTGGCCTGTCGGACTATCTGGCGGTGGATGAGATGGATGCACTGCGCATCGGTCGAGACATCGTGGGACACCTGAACTGGCGCAAGTTGGGGCCGGGTAAATCGGTGGCTGATGATGAGCCCGCATACGATCCGCAAGAATTGTTGGGCGTGGCTTCGGCTGACGTACGCATTCCCTTCGATGTGCGCGAGATTCTCGCTCGCATTCTCGATGGCAGCCGCTTCGAGGAATTCAAGCCCACGTACGGCACCCAGTTGGTATGCGGCTGGGGTTCGTTGTGCGGCTTTCCAATCGGCGTCCTGGCCAACAACGGCATCTTGTTCAGTGAAGAGTCACAGAAGGGCGCCCAGTTCATCCAGCTGTGTAACCGCCTCGATCTTCCCCTGCTGTTCGTACAGAACATCACCGGGTTCATGGTGGGTACTCGCTACGAGCAAGGCGGCATCATCAAGGACGGGGCCAAACTCATCAATGCCGTTTCCAATTCCACCGTCGCGCATCTCACCCTCATGGTGGGCGCTTCTTACGGGGCGGGAAACTACGGGATGTCGGGCCGGGCCTACGACCCCCGGTTCGTGTTCACGTGGCCCAATCACCGCATCGCCGTCATGGGTCCCAAACAGTTGGCCGGCGTGATGTCCATCATCCAACGCAACGCCGCCAAAGCGCAAGGGCGCGACTACGACGAGGTGGCAGACGCAGGTATGAGGGCTACCATCGAAGCGCAGATCGAAACAGAATCCACCGCCCTGTACGCCACCGGTCGGCTCTGGGACGACGGCATCATCGATCCACGCGACACGCG
>JAYVGK010000218.1:0-1913 GCA_043772215.1 Acidimicrobiales bacterium
GTATGGGGCTTGACTCGATTGATGACGATGGTATGGACGGCGGCGGCCGCCATGGCGTCGGTGTACACCGGCACAGGGCAGCTATCGGCGGGCAGCTCCACCACATCCATGGACGAGCGGATGTCACAACCCACGCCCTCCATCGTCATCCCGTATGACTCCAGCACCTCCCGCTGACCCTCGGCGGTGGCTCCACCGTGACTGCCCATGGCCGGCACCAAGAACGGCACCCCGCCCTGTTCACACACCCAACGGACCACCCGTTGCACCACCATCACCAGGTCGGCAATGCCTCGCGAACCAATGGCAATGGCCACCTCTGCACCCGCCGTAATGGACACCCCGGACGCCGCCAGAGCTGCATCTGTATGCGCGCCTATATCGGCAATGATGGGCTCATCCAAACGGACTCGGATCCGGGTGAAACGAACATCGGTGTTCACCACGCTGGCACCCCTCGCAGCTTCCAGGCGTACTCCAGAGCATGATGCAACGAGTCGGTGAAGGCTTTGCCCTGCCACGCAATGTCGAAGGCGGTGCCATGGTCCACCGACGTACGGATGATGGGCAACCCAATGGACACGTTGACCCCGGAATCAAACGCCAGCAGCTTCATGGGACCATGCCCCTGATCGTGATACATACATACTATGGCGTCATAGCGGTGGCGGTGTACGGCCTGGAAGAACACGGTGTCAGCCGGATGCGGCCCGCTGGCATCCATACCCGCAGCACAGGCCCGCTCAATAGCTGGCGTGATGTGCTCCGCGTCTTCGGTGCCAAACAGTCCATGCTCACCTGCATGGGGATTGAGACCGCAAACGGCAATACGCGGTTGGGCCAAGAACTTGCTGAGGGTGCGGTGGGTGAGCTCGATGACGTCGAACACCCGTTGCGGCTCCACCCGCCGTATGGCCTCCTGCAACGAACAGTGTGTACTCACATGCGTCACCGCCAAGTCGCCCGCAGTGAGCATCATCGTGACCTTGGCTGCGCCACACAACTGCGAGATGAACTCGGTATGACCTACGAACGTGGGGTCTGACAATTGGGTGGCTTCCTTGTTCATGGGCATGGTGACCACCCCCGCCACCGTGCCTGCCAACGCGTCGAGCGTGGCGCGCTCCACGTAGGCCCGGGCCGCAGCCCCCGCCGCCGCGCTGAGTTGACCGGGCGTGTGGTCAGCGGCGCTCAGCAGTGCCAGGTCGATGACATTCAACTGTCCGCTGACGCATTGCGACGCGTCGGCGATCACATGCGGCGTGATGTCGATACCCAGCAGCGCAGCGCCGGCGCGCAGAATGGAGGCGTCGCCGTAGACCACCACGTCACCGGTGAGAGTGCCTTCGGCAAAGCGGCGCAGCACGATTTCCGGACCCACGCCGGACGCATCGCCCATGGTGATGGCCATGGGTGTACTCATGCGCGATGTACTCATACGCGGTGTACTCATACGCGCATGTCCAGCAACTCGACCAGCGAAGTGGCGGAGCCGAATCCACCGGCTCGAGTGATCACCAGCGGACCGTCGCCGTCAACCCGGCGACACCATGGCATTCCCGCCGCCACGGTGCCTCCCACCAGTACCGGCTGCGGCCCCAACATTGCCGCTGCGGTATCGCCCCCGAGGATGATCAACGTTTGCACCCCCACATCTTTGACCATCGCCAACGCCATCGCCGCCAGCCGATCAGCCGTCCCCTGGGCTTCGTGATGGGCGACCCCTCCGGCGGGCATGGCGGTGCTCAACACGCCCGGCTGTCCCCGTCGTAAGGCGGCCACCAGGCGTTGAACACCGCCCTCCATCGAGGCGCATTCCGCACCCGCCCCCATCAACGCCTTCACTTGAGCTCGGGCCACCGGGTGCACGCTGCCGCACACCACGAGCACCGGCGCCGCCAGTGTCACCACAA
>JAYVGK010000219.1:0-4292 GCA_043772215.1 Acidimicrobiales bacterium
GATTCCCCGGAGGGCGTATACGGCAGATCCGCCGAGCGCCGATGAAGTGGTGGATATATCCATTTTGAACGAGTTTGACGTTGTGGCGGTGACTTTGGCAGTTATGCCCGGCGGAAGATCGGGAACATCGAAGACTACCCCGCCGCGAAATCTTCCTGCGGTGGAGAGAGTGAAGGTATAACTGGCAGCGCTGCCCGCAGATACCGTGCGCTCGTCCCCCAAGAATCCGAGGGCGAAGTTGGCCGGGGCTCGCTTCACTGCTTTCTTGGAACTCTTGCGAACTGGCTTCTTGGTGGCTGCGCCTACGGACGGCGACACCATCGCAGCAACAAGGGCCACGGCACCGACGGCGATGGCGCGCCGCCATGTACGAGAACGAACGGGAGTAGTCATGGCCGGTTGTTACCCGTATGTGGGTAGTTCGAAACAATTCGGTGGTTGAGCATCTCCACCGCTGGGTACTGCTCACGGCATGATCAGCTCGTCCATCACCTCAGACCCGATTCTGCCGGACCCGACGCCCGGGCCTCCTCCGTTCGAGCCCGTCCCGCAGCCGGTCCCCTCACCTATCCCGCCGATACCTGATGAGCCCATTCCTCAACCCACCGAACCGGTTCCTTTCCCGCCTCCGCCGCCGATGATCGACTGGCTTGACTGCTCATCATTGCGCACTCGTTCACCCAGGGCAGCAAGGTCGCGATCACCGTGGCTCTGGCCCAGCGCCATAGTGAGCTCCAACAGTTGCGTTCCGGCGCGCGGATGGAACGCCAAGCCGGCTGGACCGGATTCGTGGAGCAGGGTCCGTATGATCAATTCACTATGCACACGGACGGTTTGACGACAGGACAATGCGAGCCGTTCGCACTCGAAACTTGGCGCCGCATCAATGGACAGCGCAGCTTGTTCGAGGGCAGCGTCAATGGCCCAGCAGTTGGCCTCGATCTCTCCTTGGCGAATCAAGCCGACCTGGTCGGTGCGGGGCCGGGCCCGTTCCAACGAAGCAATCAAAGTGTCGGTGAGGCCAGCCCACACGGCGGCAACCCCCACTGCGCCCTGCCAAAACCCGGGTCTGGAAATGTAGAATCCGGGCGCTCCCACCACCGCATCGTGGCTGAGTGGGAGCCCGGCGAAAGTTACTGTGCCCACCGCCGCCGAATGAAACGCTGACGTGTGCCATGTGGTCATGTCGACATGTACTTCCGGGGAGCGCAACGGAGCCAACACCAACTGAGACCCCCGTGAAGTGGGCACGGTGATCACGGCTGCGTCCACCACATCGGCTCCTCCACAAAAACGCTTCTCTCCCCAGAGTTGGTAGCCGCCAGCGGTGCGCCGCAACTCCAACGGATGTTCTCCCTCCGATGCCCAAACGGCCAGCGCCCTGCCTTGAATGCAGGGTTGGCCCGCTTCATGAAGGATGGCGAGAGCATCCTCGTGGGCCTCCACCAGCCGACCAATTCCGCCATCGACTCGAGCCGCTTGGCGCAAACCGGTGAAGCGTTCGAATGTTGCCCCATGCCCCGGAAACGGGAGATGACGAGTGGATCTGGCATCGGCGAGAAAACGAGCCAGTTGACCGTCAGGATGCATGGCGGCGCAGAGAATCGGCGAAGCCACCCGGACACCTACTGATGGCGCGTCCGCTGGTTATGACCCGCAACTGCACGGGCGCAGCCATGGTCACTCCGTGCGCGCGCATACGATTCCAGATGTCGTGATCCTCAGAAAGGCTTACTGGAGCCCAGCCGCCAACGACTGCGTAGGCATCAAGTCGGATGCCCATGTTGGCTCCATGAACGTGGGGATGATCGGATCCATCGATGGGCAACAGGTCCGTATACGACGACCGAAACCGGGCTTCCACCGCAGATGCCTGACTGTCGAAATCGATCACGTCAACCACACCAGCCAGGGCTTGAGCGCCGCGGTCAGCGTAGTGAAGTTGACGACTGATCCAGTCACGCGGCACCACGGTGTCAGCATCGGTGTTGCAGATCCACGTACTCCAAGGATGTGCACGGGTGAGCCTGGCCACACCGGCCCTCACTCCTATGGCACGAGCGGTGCCCACGCATCCCTGCGATGTGTGTACCAGCATCAAGTCACTTCTTGCAGAGGCAAAACCTTCAACCAGCGACGTCGTGTCATCGGTGCAGTTGTCGGCCACGGTGACGATGACAGCTTCGGCGATGTGAGGCCCGCAGTGCTCGATGGCGGTCGCAACAGATTGCAGCGATGCAACAATGGTGGATTCTTCATTGTGGGCCGGAATCACCGCGATCACCCTCCACCGATTGATTGATCGAGGAGGAATGCTCACAGCGTCCACCCACTCACGATTTGATCGGCGTCCTGATAGAAGCCCACGTTGGGGGGTCCGAAGACGTCGTCGAGAATGGCATGGACGTCATCGCCTCCAGCCGTGGCGAAATCGTCGGCATTTCCGCGCCAGTGGCCAGTCAGCACCATGCATCCGGATTGAGCCGAGCCCACCGTGCGAGCCAGCACTTCGTGGATGTCAGCAGGCGGTAGGTAGTAGAGAAAGTCGGTCAGCACGATGAGATCAAACGAATCGGCGGGCCAGTGCATTGGCACACTGCGGTGGTGCACCGACACGTGCGGGTAATGAAAACAGGCTTCACGGGCCAACTGGACTGCCTCATTGGAGCCGTCCCATGCTTGGAGGGTGGCGCAACGCAACGCCAGCGCGCTAGTGAGAGTGCCGTTGGAGCAGCCAGGTTCAAATCCACGCTCGTATGTGGGCTTATGGAGCATGGCAGTGAGAAGGGCGAAGCGGCGCTGTTCGTACCAGCCCGATCGGTACCCCCATGGGTCGGGATCAGCTGCATACAATGCGTCGAAGTGATGGCGCTGACTGTTCAACACCAGAATACCTCTCGACTACGGCGGAAATGCGAGAGCACGGCCGGCGCCAGGATGACGGAGCCGAAGTGATCGGTGGTCTGTGATTGGAACATCTCGATGGCCTGTTGTTTGGCCTGCTGAGCTGCGGGGCTGACGTCAACGGCAGCGGTGTGCTCCAGTGCGAAATCGTCGGGTCGGCCCCAATGCCAGGCCCAGATTGCGTACTGCCACATCCGGACTTCGGGTGCCAGAAACGCTGACGCGCACGCATGCTCAACCGCCTCTGCGGTGGCGGCGTGATCGGGATGTCCATCGTGGCGCCACGGACCGATGATGAGTGCGCTGCCATCGAGGATGTCGAGCAACTGCTCAGAGATTGCCCCGCCGTGCTCAGCCAAGTTGCCGTCTGGGAAACCCAAGAACTGAGGGGGCTTTTTTGCCCCCAACCAGGCAGCGGCTTGGTTGCTCTCCACTCGACGTTTCCCCCCCAAGCCTTCGGCGCCGGGGTGAGATTGGTCGCCGTCAGACACCACCACTACGGTCACGTCCCATCCCGCCCTACAGAGGTCGAACATCGTGGCTCCGGCCCCGAGGACCTCATCATCGGGATGAGGAGCCACCACTACGGCTCGGGGTGAGCTTTGCGTACGGGGAATCGGCGCAGGAGTGAAAAATGCGGGAGGAAACAGCGGTGGCAGGGAGTCGAGGTAGGGGTTCCACTGCGCTTCAGCGGTACCTACGCCTTGCGATGTGAACGGCGGGGAAACGGCAATTCCAGGTTGTCGTGTGGTCTGAGCAGACATTGCTGGCGGAAGTACCCACCTCCGAGATGCTTGAAACGGTGATCGGCACTTAGGGTTTTAGAGCGCCAGTGGCCGGGTAGCAACAGTGTCATGGGCATCACACCTCGTTCCATCCGCCACCCCATCCGGGCCGTGGTCCGCCAGTCCATCGTGAGCGCAGTGGCGATGTTGGCGTGGAAGAATCGCGGCCGCATCATCGGGCAGGTCAAATCGATGATGGGTAGCAAGCAACAGAAAACCGATACGAGTCGCCCCATCGGGGACCGTTTTGTCCCTAGCGTGGCGGACCGGCCGCCCACGCTATTCGAAGCCCGTCAGGCGGAATCTGCAGCCCCAATCACCGAGACTGTCTCGACGCAATACGAGGCCATGTCAGAGAAGGGGATTCACGACATCAGCGCCGAGGTCAAAGCGGAGTCGTGAGGGCGCCTGTGCGTGGATGTCTGGGCAATGACGCATCGCAACTAAACATCGGCTCATGACTCCTCCTTCTTCTGGACTGCAGATGCGCTCGTTGGTCACCTCCGAGGGGTTTCTGGAGCTCTCGTTGGCGCAAGTGGACACTCCAGCCCCAGGGCCCGACGATGTGGTGGTCAGAGTGGAGGCGGCACCCATCAATCCTTC
>JAYVGK010000220.1:0-5601 GCA_043772215.1 Acidimicrobiales bacterium
CAATGGTTGGATCACCATCGAAGGTACACAGATCGTGGCCGTCGGCCCCGCCACCACCACCCCGGTAGCCGCTGACGTGGACGCCGACGAGCCTCTGATCGATCTGCAGGGAGCGTGGTTGGTGCCCGGCTTCATCGATCTGCACATGCATGGAGGCGGGGGCCACGATGCCAGCAACTCACCCGCTGACATGAGTGCAGCGGTGGCCTTTCATCAACAACACGGCACCACCCGCACACTCATTTCATTGGCGGCGGCGCCGGTGGATGAATTGTGCCAGCAACTTGTATGGGTAGCGGAACTCTCGTCTGCCCAAATCGTGGGCGCCCATCTCGAAGGCCCATTCCTGGCCCACGCCCGTTGCGGCGCACAAAATCCGGCGCACCTGTTGGCCCCCGATCTGGTCACGCTGAGGCGTCTGATCGAGGCCGCTCGCGGTCGCCTGTCCACCATCACCATTGCCCCCGAGTTGCCCGGTGCACCGGAGCTCATCACCGCCGCTATCACGGCGGGGGTGGTGGTGGCCATTGGACACTCGGATGCCACGTACGAACAAGCCACAGCGGCATATGCATCGGGCGTGATGCTCACCACCCATCTGTTCAACGCCATGGCCCCCTTCCATCACCGAGCGCCTGGCATCATTGGTGCGGCCTTCGAATCCGAAGCAGCGTTGGAAGTGATCAATGACGGGATCCACGTTCATCCCAGCATCACGGCGTTGGTGAACAGAGCCACCGATCGCCTGGTGCTCATCACCGATGCCATCGCTGCCGCCGGTGCCCCCGATGGTGAGTACAGCCTGGCAGGACAAGCAGTGCGAGTCACCGCCGGTGCAGCCCGTCTGGTGAGCACGGCCGGAGTGCGACCGGAGGGAGTCATAAAGCCGGGCGAGCAGCGCAAAGCGGAGCGGCGCAACCCCACAGTCAACGATGCCCTCGCTGGTAGCACGCTCACCATGGACGATGCATTCCGGCGAGCGGTACGCGAATGCGACATCCCCATCGAGCGAGCGGTGGCCGCTGCGTCCACGAATCCTGCTCGCGTGCTGGGGCTTTCGCACTGCGCCGGTGCGATTGCGGTTGGATGCGATGCCGACCTCGTGGTGATGGACGACGACCTCCGGGTGGTGCATGTGGCCAAAGGTGGTCGATGGACCAGCGGGGACTTGCGGACCGTCCGGGGCTAACGTCGCAGTCGTGTTCACTTCTCGGTCCGGGGTCCCGGTCAGCTTCGACGATCGTATGGAGACCATAGATTTTCGTGTGGCGCCCACCGCTCACATCACCGTGGACAGTGAGATCTGCCGCAGTTGCACCACCGAGGCATGCGTGCACGCCTGTCCGGCCCGCCTGTTCGTCAAAACGGCTGACGGTGGCATCTTGTTCAACTACGAGCAGTGCTTTGAATGCGGCACTTGTTACATGGTGTGCAATCGCCAGGGTGCCATCTCGTGGAGTTACCCCGAAGGCGGCAGCGGCGTCGTGTTTCGCCATGGCTGATGCAGTAACCGGACAAGTCATCGGCGTCTGTATGAAGTGGGTGGCGTTGCGCCCCGACGTCGATGCGGTGGCTGCCACCGTGATGAGTGATGATCGATTTGCGGGTGCATCGGCGTCGGATCGGGCCGCTTTGGAGTGGGCGTTGCGCTTGGCCGAGCGTCGTGGGGCCACCGTCACCGTGGTGAGTGTGGGACCGGCCGGGGCGGAACAGTTGCTGCGCGAGGCACTGGCTTGCGGCGCCCACCGTGGGGTGCGGGTCGACTCCGGGTTGCCCGCCGATCGCCAACCCACCAGTCGGGCAGTGGCCACTGCATTGGCGCAAGTACTGCGCGGTGCGGCGCTGGTGCTGTGCGGCGATTGGAGCCTGGATCGCGGCTCGGCATCAGTGCCGGCGTTTCTGGCAGGCGAGTTGGGTATCGGACAGGCATGCGGACTGGTGGCCCTTGATGACGATGAGGCGCTCGTCATCCACGCCGAACGTCGATTGGACGGTGGCTACCGGCAACGTTTGCGTATCGATGGTCCGGCGGTACTGTCAGTAGAGGGAGTCGTTGCCCGATTGCGGCGAGCGCCGCTGAGTTCGGTGTTGGCTGCGCAACGAGCGGCGGTCGAGGTAGAGCATCAATCGCTGCCTCAGCATGACGACGGCGTCCGCCTCGTACACACCAGTGCGTTTCGCCCGCCCGCCCATGTGCTGATGGGACCCGAACCGTCGTCGTCGGTACGGTCACGGGTGGAGCAACTCACCGGGTCGATGAGCGAACGCGTTCCGCCCCAGAAACTGGTGCTGGGTCCCGAGGATGCTGCTGATCGGATCATCGAGCAGCTGCGCAGCTGGGGCGAATTGGAGTGACCGCTGAAGTGACCGTGTTGGCCGCTCAGGCGTGGCCGGACGTGATGCCCCAGCGGTGGTTGGTGGTGGCACTAGGGGCCACTGAGCAGCACGGCCCCCATCTACCCCTATCCACCGATACCGACATTGCCAGCGCATTGGCGTTGCGTTTGGTGCAACAGCGTCCACAGCAGACGGTGCTCGGCCCGGCGCTGCCATTCGGGGCCAGTGGCGAGCATCAGAGTTTTCCCGGCACCCTGTCGATTGGCTCGCAGGCTTTGGCTCACATACTGGTGGAGTTGGTGCGTTCGGCGGTGCTGACGTTTGCCGGTGTGGTGTTGGTCAATGGCCATGGGGGCAACGGTGACGGAGTGAAAGACGCAGTGGAGTGTCTGCGATTGGAGAGCAGGGCAGTGCTGGACTGGGCTCCCACCTTGCCGAGCGGTGGCGATCATCACGCCGGGTTCACGGAGACCTCGGTGATGCTGGCCATCGCCGCTCCGCTGGTACACATGCACCGTGCCGCAGCGGGGGCCACGGAGCCCCTCAGTGCCCTCCTGCCGGCCATGCGAGCCGGTGGGGTGGGGGCAGTGGCACCGTCGGGTGTGCTCGGCAATCCCACCGGAGCCAACGCTGGTGACGGCCAATCCATTCTCGACGCCTGGACCGCCTCCTTGGTCGCCGCCTTCGATGACACGATGCACACGGTTGACTAGTCGCCGTGCACATCGTTATCCAGCATGTTCGGTGCCGGATGTCATACGCAGAGGTTCGCTGTTACCGTGCCGTGCTTGATGCGGGACGAGGTTCCGCTCGCCCAAAGGAGAGGCACATATGAAGGCCAAGGCAGCGGTTCTGTACGGGGTAGGCGAGCAGTGGAAAATCGAGGAAATCGAGATTGCTGACCCTGGTCCGGGCGAGGTGTTGGTGAAGCTCACGGCGTCTGGTCTGTGCCATTCCGATGAGCACCTGGTGACCGGCGACATGCCCAGCGCGCTTCCTATCATCGGCGGTCATGAGGGGGCTGGCGAAGTGATTCAGGTCGGCACGGGCGTCACCGACCTGGCCGTGGGGGACCATGTGGTGTTCGGCTTCATCCCCAGTTGCGGCAAGTGCCATTGGTGCTCCATCGGCAAAACGAATCTATGCGACGCTGGCTCCACCATCATCACGGGCGACGGTACTTACAACACCTTTGACTCCAAGGGCAATGGCTTAGCCAAGATGTGTGCCATTGGTACCTTCGCCACGCATGTGAACGCCAAGGTGGAGAGTTGTATCAAGATCGAAAGCGACATCCCTCTGCAGCAGGCTGCGCTGGTCGGCTGCGGCGTCACCACCGGTTGGGGCTCTGCCGTCTATGCCGGTGAGGTGAAGCCTGGCGATACGGTGGTGGTGATCGGTGCGGGCGGCATTGGCTCCAATGCCATCCAAGGGGCCAAGGCCGCCGGGGCCATGAACATCGTGGCGGTGGATCCCGTGGAGTTCAAACGGGAGAAGGCCATGGAGTTCGGCGCCACCCACACCGTGGCATCGATGGACGAGGCGTTTCCGTTGTTGCAACAGCTCACCAGGGGCGTGATGGCAGACAAGGCCATCTACACGGTGGGCGTGGCCGAAGGCAATCACATGGCTCAGGTGATGAGCCTCATCTCCAAGGGCGGGCGCATGGTGATCACTGCGGTGGGCTCCATGATGCGCACCGATGTCACCATGAACCTGTTTGAGCTCACCATCTTCCAGAAGGAAGTGCGAGGTGCGTTGTTTGGCGGAGGTAGTCCGCGCGCTGACATTCCTCGACTGTTGGCCATGTATCAGGCGGGTGCACTCAAACTTGACGAGCTCATCACCAAGACGTACCCGCTGGAGCAGATCAACGAGGGCTATCAAGACATGCGTGACGGCAAGAACATCCGCGGCATGATCGTGTACTAGCGGGCTGCTTTCTCAGCGGCCCGCTCCCGGTCTTCGCGTGCCGCTGCTTTCACTGCATAGCCAAAGATGATGGCGGGGCACAACACGATGGACCCGGCAATGAGGAAGAACGCACTGGCTGTGGCCAGTCGGCTGGTGGCGTGGCCGATGATGGCCCAAGCGAAGAACACAATGGACAGTAAGTAGGCCCCGTAGCCCAAGCGCTGCCCCAGCGACACCAGGCGCGCTACCCGGGCCCGTTTGGCAAGGACTGGGTCAGCGGTGGCGGGCGACGGGGAGCTTGACGTGGTCATACCCCCACATCATGCGTCAGATGCCACCCTTGTCCTGCTGCTGTTGCCGGGTGGCCCAGAACTCGTCTCCGGCAATGTCGGCATCAGCATCGAGATCAGCGGTGTCAGCCAACGACGATCGCAGCAGCAACTCGATGGCCGACAATGATGCGCTGCGGGGCCACGAGTCCGCCACCGGTCCTGATCGGGGCGCAGCACTGGTGAGATCGACCACCGACGGGCGCGGTTCGGTGAGGTCGATCTCTGCGTCGATCTGTAGCGTGTCGACTCCCGGAATCGACGGATCATCCTCGGTCATCTCGACGTCAGTATTTGCCGATTGCCGGCGTGGACGTCGGTGTGATGGTTGGAGCGCTTGGAACACCACCAGACCCATACCCGCGCCCAACAGCAGGTCCCCCACGCTGAGCACCTCATGGAACGGACCGGCGTTGAGGGGTATCACGTTGGCCAAGAACATGAGCCGGTCACCGTCTCGTTCGGGGCGACCCACCGCCGATGACCGCAGTACGTCATTGGCGTGTTGCTCATGGATGCCGGCCGCCCGCAACGCACTGGGTCGATAGGGGGTGGTGTGGTTCGCCGCCAGCACGGCTGCGTTGAGTAGCAACCCAATGCCCACCAGCCACAAGCCACGGGTGCGGCGCAGATTGAGGGCCACGAACACCAGGAACCCCACATGAGCCACCAGTAGCAGTGGCACGGCCCACGGCACGTGCACCCTGGCCACCACTACGTAGATCGCCGCCCAGAGCGCTGGCCACCAGGCTGCGCGCATACGCAGCGCGCTGAGATGCAGATGGCTCCCCCCGGCCACATAGCCAGCCACGAGGCCGACGATGACGGCAAGCAGGGTGAAGCGCATCGACCACCGAGGGTAGTGCCCCCGTCAGCTCCAGCGTCGGACTACGCCCATTCCTGGGCGATTTGGCCATTCGATAGAGCAACCCATCCTGCTGGACGAGTGGCAGCTCGTCCCCGGTGTCCTCGGTAGCGTGAAACGCGAAGTCGGCGGCAGTACAGGAAACGGCCGCGTCTT
>JAYVGK010000221.1:0-2048 GCA_043772215.1 Acidimicrobiales bacterium
GCGGTGATTGTGGAAACCGCCAACATGCGCAATGCCAAAGACAGTGCATTGGTAAGTACAAATACGTTTCAGCAAAATGTGGCCGAGGCCATCACCGCCGCCACACTGGAGTTCCTGGCGGCTTCGCCTCCGTCAGCGGGGTGAACCGGGTGCCACCAACGGCCACGGGTGCATGCGCTCGGCTATCAGGGCAACGTCGAGCAACCAGTCCTCGCGAAAATGGGGGGCCAGCACTTGGAGGCCCACCGGCAACCCATCCACCAGTCCGGCCGGGATGGATATGGCGGGATTGCCGTAGAGATTGGATGGCGCCGTGAGGCGTCCGTTGTTCCAGCCCCCCACCTCTTTGCCGCCGAACACCGATGGCAGGGGACCATCAGCAGCGAAGGCCACGCCCGGATTGGTGGCCGTCATCACCAGATCAGCTTCATCAAACATGGTGGCCATGGCCTCGTTGTGTTCCACCCTGCGAGCCGCTACCCGATTGGACGCGTCGGCGTTCCACTTGCCGTCGGCCCACCGCAAACCGTATCGCATCTCCGGGGTGAGATCTCCTTCACAGTCCGGCCACGCATCGCCCAGGGATGCCCGTATCCCCAGCAGTCCACTCAGTGACCAGGCTGTACCCATGTTGGGCAACTTCACTTCCACCGTCACTTGCCTCAAACCAAGCGCGCCTATCAATTCAGTGGCCAGGGCAAACACCGCATCTGCCACCGCAGGCACTATGAATGCGCCTCCAAAGTCCATCATCAACGCCACCCGTTTGCCTCGTAGCTCAGCGCCATAGGTATCTAGATTGGCTTCGTATCCGGACACCTTCACAAGACTGGATGGGTCACGGGAATCAAACCCGTTGGTGACGTCAAGGTATCGGGCCGAGTCGCGCACACTTCGGCTCACACACCCCGACACGGCCGTCATGTTGCCAAACTCCGCATGGGGACCACGTGGTATGCGCCCATAGGTTCCCTTGAGACCAACCAGCCCGCAGAACCCGGCCGGAATGCGCGTGGATCCGCCCCCATCGCCGGCAGTTGCCACGGTGACCAAACCACCCGCCACTGCCGCTGCTGATCCGCCACTGGAGCCGCCCGGCGTGGTGCCCTGCTGCCATGGGTTGTGGGTGGCGCCATTGAGTACCGTACGGGTGAGGTTGACGCCGCCGAACTCCGATGCAGTGGTCAGGGCAAACGGGACGAAGCCGGCGGCGCGTACCCGACTCACCATGGTGGCATCGTGATCGGCCACATGATCCTTGAGCGGAAACGACGCTTCCGTGGCGGGCCACCCCATGACATCTTGCAGTTCCTTGATACCAATGGGGACACCGCCGAACGGGAGCCCTACGTCTGCTGTTTTGGCGGTAGCCACTGCCTCATCGGCAGCAATGTGGGAGAAGGCATTGAGTGATGATGCCGAGATCGCCGCCAAACTGGCTTGCAGTTCAGCCACCGGCGAATGATCGCCGCGCCGGAATGCATCAACCAGAGAACAAGCATCGCCTTGCCACGGGAGGTCGGTCATGGACTTGACAGTACCGGTACATCGGCATCACCTTCACGGTTCGAATCGGCGTACGCCCACGAACCGATCGAAGTCTGAGTCAAATGAACACACACTTGCGTGGTGTTCGATGGCAAGGGCAGCCAGGTGGCCGTCATTCACCAAATTCCCTGCAGCACCGCTAGTTGAAAGAAGTTGACGGAGCACACCGACGTGGTTTGGAGTGGGGTTGACGATCAGCGCTCCGGACTGTGCCAACCAATCATTTACGACGTCGAGGGCCTGCTCGGCCGTGGTGGGCATGCGCATGATCCGGGCATTGGTGACGATCCGTACGAACCCCAGGAGTACCACCCATGCAAACCCCACCGTCCCCTCACCCGACAACGTCGATGCAAGCCAATCCCGAGACTGCTCGTGGAACGCAGAATCTCGATCTGTTGCGTAGATCAGGACGTTGGTGTCCACGAGGGTTGTCATTTGCGCATCTCCAGCTTTCGGGCGAGTTCATCGTCCTCGATGTCGGCCACCAGTCGGTTGGC
>JAYVGK010000222.1:0-5251 GCA_043772215.1 Acidimicrobiales bacterium
GGTGTGGGCATCGTGCAGCTCCGGATCAAGGCCGACGAAACGGCGGAGCTCATCGCCACCGTTCGGCGCTCCCATCGTCTCCATAACGCTGCCCGTAAACATCTTGCGCAACTGGTGGTGGACCGGCTCCATCACCGTTACCGAGAAGCTCTGCAACGCACCGGCCGCCTCGCTCCTGATGGTGGTGGAGGTATGGGTCAGGCCGATTTTGCGGCCCTGGTGCGCCGCCACGACACGTTCCGATCCGCATTGGACCGAATGTGGCCGTTGCTGACCCCGGAGGTGCTGCTACGTGACCTGCTCGGAGCCCCGGCCCTGGTGCGGGCGGCGGCCCGGGATGTGCTGTCCGACGCCGAGCAGGCCGTTTTGACACGTGACCGGGGCGAGTCGCTGATGAGTGTCCCATGGACGTCGTCGGACGTCCCACTGCTCGATGAAGCGGGGCAACTCCTGGGTCCGCTGCCCCCCAGTGCCCATCTCACCGACCCGGTGGCCGACGCCTCTGCTCACGCCGATGAAGGTCTGCGCACTTACGGTCATATCGTGGTGGATGAGGCGCAGGACCTGTCACCCATGCAGTTGCGGATGCTCGCCCGGAGGTCGTTGTCGGGCTCCATGACCGTGGTGGGTGACATTGGCCAGGCCACTGGTATGTGGGCCCCGGAAACGTGGGACGACGTGTTGGCTCACCTGCCTCAGCGCAAGGCTCCGTCCCGGGAAGTGGAACTCACGGTGGGGTACCGAACCCCGTCGGAGATCATGGCGTTGGCCGCCCGAGTGTTGGAGATTGCCGCCCCCAAGCTCAGTGTGCCGCGTTCGGTTCGCTCCACGGGCGTGGGTCCGTCCATCGTCACCGGCGAGCCCACCGACGATGTGGCGGCGTTGGCGGCGCGGGCCCTGGCCACGTTGGCGCGGTCCATCGGCGAGGGCACCATTGGTGTTCTGGCCCCGGATGCGCTCGTCGACGATGTTCGTGCCGCCATAGAACGCAGCGGCGTGGGTACCGATGAGGGAGACGGTTTCGGTGGCAGGGCGGGAGTGTCGGTGATACCCGTGCGCAACGCCAAGGGCCTGGAGTTCGATGGTGTGCTGGTGGTGGAACCCGCCCACGTGGTGGCGGATTCGGCTCAGGGACTGCGGTCGCTGTACGTCGCCCTCACCCGCGCTACCCGCTTGCTCACCATCGTCCATGTGGAGCCGTTGCCCGACTCTCTGCTGTCGGGGGACTGACTCATGGCCCTTCCGCTCGACGATCTGCCTGCGTCGGTTTCGGAGTTCTGTACGGAACGCCACTTGGCCACGCTCACCACCATGCGCCCTGATGGTTCTGCCCATGTGTCACCGGTGGGGTTCAGCTGGGATGGCGAAGCCAAAGTGGCTCGCGTCATTGCCGGTGATGCCTCGCAGAAGGTGATCAATGCCCGGCGTGACGCCCGAGTGGTGCTGTGTCAGGTGGATGGCGGTCGTTGGCTGAGCCTGGAGGGCAGGGCCCGAGTCACGTCTGATCCGGGCGAGGTGGCCGAAGCGGAGCGCCGCTACGGGGACCGGTACCAACCGCCTCGTCCCAACCCCAGCCGGGTGGCCATCGTCATCGAGGTCGACCGAGTGCTTGGTCGGCCGTAACACCACCGATGGGCACCGGTTTGGGCGACGCTTGATCGCGGCTAACCTTTCACGGCTCACCGCCCCACCGGTTCTACCGCAAGGCGAGGTTCACCCCACCGACTCACGAGAGATGGTTCTGCGCGTGCGTACGTTCAGCCCCAAGGCTTCAGACATTCAACGTACCTGGTTCGAGGTGGATGCCACTGGCATGACCCTCGGCCGGCTGGCTACCGAAGTGGCCACGCGCCTCCGGGGAAAGCACAAGCCCATCTTCTCGCCGCATGTGGACACCGGTGACCATGTCATCGTGCTCAATGTGTCGGCCATGGCCGTGGACGGCAACAAGGCCGCCAAGACCTTTTACCACCACCACTCGGGCTTCCCCGGTGGTCTCACCTCCATCTCCATTGCCGATCGCTTGCAAACCAAGCCTGAGGAAGTGGTGCGTCAAGCCATCCGAGGCATGTTGCCCAAGAATTCGTTGGGACGCCAGATGCTGCGCAAGCTCAAGGTGTACTCGGGCCCCACGCATCCCCATGGTGCGCAGATGCCCGTCAAGCTCGACCTTCCCGATGCCCGCCGGGCATCCTGACCGGAGGCATTGCAATGTCCAAGCCCCTCATCCAGTCAACCGGTCGCCGCAAGCGCGCCATCGCCCGTGTGTCACTTCGTGAAGGTACCGGGGTGGTCACCGTCAATGGTCGTGACATCGTCGATTACCTACCCTCGGAGTTGCTGCGGATGACCGCCACCGAGCCCATGCGGGTACTCGAAGTCCAAGACAAGTACGACGTTGCGGTCACCATGTGTGGTGGCGGCATCGCCGGTCAGGCTGGCGCCCTCCGGATGGGTATTGCCCGGGCCCTGGTGGAATTGGACCCGGAGGCCCGGGCGGCATTGAAGAAGGGCGGATTCCTCACCCGAGACGATCGCAAGAAGGAATCGAAGAAGTACGGCCTCAAGAAGGCCCGTAAGGCTCCTCAGTACTCCAAGCGGTAAGTGCTCCGAGCGGGGTGCAAGCAGGTCTTGGCCAAGGAGTTTTCCGATGAGCGATGTCCCCCGTTTCGGCACCGATGGTGTTCGCGGTGTGGCCAATGCCGAACTCACACCTGAAGTGGTGTTGGCGTTGGGCCGAGCGGCGGCCCGGGTCCTTGGCGGCGAGCGGTTCCTGGTTGGACGTGACACCCGTCGGTCAGGGCCCTTACTGTTTGCTGCACTGTCGGCCGGGCTCACTGCCGAGGGGGCAGACGTGGTCGATCTGGGAGTGCTGCCCACGCCCGGGTTGGCATATGAGTCGGCCACCTTGAGTTTGCCCGGCGCCATGATCTCGGCCAGTCATAATCCCTACGCCGACAACGGGGTGAAATTTTTCTCCGGCGAAGGGCGCAAGCTCTCCGATGCGGTGGAGGCCAGCATCGAGGCGGAGTACCGACGCCTCCTTGGCCTCACTGCGGCTGACCACAGCGGGTCAGCGCCCACCGGTGCTGCGGTGGGCGTCATCACCGACGGTGAGCAGGCCCGGCGCAACTATGCCGAGGCCATGATCGCTTCGCTCGAGGGGCGCACCTTGGCGGGGCTCACAGTGGTACTCGATTGCGCCCACGGGGCTGCGTCGGAGGTGGCCCCCGAGGTGGTCCGGGCCCTCGGAGCGCAGGTGGTGGTGCTGCACAATCAGCCCGACGGGCTCAACATCAACGACCACTGCGGTTCCACGTATCCGGAGTTGCTGCAGACCGCTGTCATCGCCCACGGGGCCCATCTGGGGCTGGCCTTTGACGGCGATGCCGACCGTTGTCTGGCTGTGGATGCCGATGGGCAGATGGTGGACGGGGATCAGATCATGGCCATGTGCGCCGTGGACCTGCGTCAACGTGGCGCCTTGGTGAACGACACCGTAGTGGTCACCGTGATGACCAATCTGGGGTTCAAGCTGGCCATGGCCGATGCTGGCATCACGGTGGTGCAGACCAAGGTGGGTGACCGTTATGTGCTGGAGGCGTTGGAGCAGGGCGGGTTCTCCCTGGGGGGAGAGCAGTCCGGCCATGTCATCTTCGCCGAGCGGGCTACCACCGGCGACGGCTTGCTCAGTGGGCTGTCCGTGATGGACCTCATGTGTCGCAGCGGACGGACGTTGGCCGATCTGGCCTCGGTCATGAGTCGGTTGCCGCAGGTGCTGCGCAACGTGCGCGGCGTGCAGCGGTCACGTCTCGGTGGCGCCCAACGACTGTGGCGTGAGGTGGAACTGGTGGAGGCGGAACTGGCCGGCCGTGGGCGGGTGCTGCTGCGATCCAGCGGTACCGAGGACCTGGTTCGAGTGATGGTGGAGGCTCCCACCGCCGAGGCGGCCGAGGCGGCCACCGACCGGTTGTGTCGCATGGTGGCAGTGGAACTGGCATGAACGCTGCTCACCGCTAGCCTCTGCCCGCCATGGCCACCCTCACCGCTTCTACCGTTCTCAAGTCCGGCACTCGGGTGCGGGCCACGGTGGCCATGAAGGGGGTCCCTATCGGGACTGAGGGAAAGGTCATCCACGTCCAGGGATTGTCATGGATTCGCTATTGGGTGTGGTTCGACAACGGCATTCGTCTGGGCACCATAGATCGCGCCAAACTGGCCACGGCCGAGGACCGGGAGCGCACCCTCAACGCCGGTACCGAGGTGGCCCTGGCCGAGGCTGGAGTACCAGCCCCGGTCGGCGAGGCAGCGGCTGAAGAGGCCGGGGAGAGTGTGAGCGGTGTACCGGCCCTGTTATTGGAGCGCTCTCGGAAGGCTCGTGAACGAGCGGCCGCCAAGAAGGCAGGCTGACCGCCAGTTCCATGTTCATAGGTGCTCATATCATTGGAGTAGGAGTAGATGCGGTTGATGTGCCGCGCATGCGTGAGGTGCTGGCCCGTACGCCCACCTTCCGTACGCGTACCTTCACCGAGGGGGAGCGCGCTGATGCCGATAAACGTCGTGACCCGTCGGAGCGATACGCCGCCCGTTTTGCCGCCAAAGAAGCAGTGATGAAGTCGTTGGGGTTGGGGTTGGGAGCGTTTGGCTTCTACGACGTGGAGACCGTGTTGCTGGAGTCCGGTCAGCCGCAACTCGTTATCCGTGACGGTGCCGCTCGGTTGGCCACGGCGGCCGGAGTGGAGCGGTTTCACCTCTCGCTCACCCATACCGAGATGGTGGCTATTGCCATCGTGGTGGCCGAGGGTCGCGCCGAGTAGTCGGGACGAGGTGGCGCCGAGTACGGAGCCATGAAAGAGTCAACCTGGTTGTACGGCCTGCGCAAGAATCAACCCGTGATCCCCGTCCTCAGTCCAGAAGAGATGCGGGCGGTGGACGCCGCTGCTCCTCACCCCCTTCATGTCCTTGTGCGCAGTGCCGCGCAGGCGTTGGCGCGCGAGGCGGTGGGCATGCTCGGGGGTACCTATGGCAAGCGGGTGTTCGTGTTGGCGGGCCCGGGAAACAACGGTGCCGATGCTCGCGTGGCCGCTGAGCTGCTCGAACGTAGGGGTGTGCGAACCGAGATCTTGGCCGTCTCCCACACCAACCCCCACTCCCATGATGTGGCGTTGCCATCACGTGTCCCGCGCTGCGACCTGGTCATCGACGGGGCATTCGGTACCGGTTTCCACGGATCATTTGTGGCGCCGGACCC
>JAYVGK010000223.1:0-4735 GCA_043772215.1 Acidimicrobiales bacterium
TGCGAGGGTACGTTCACATCATTGGTACGCCTATCGAATTTTGCTGTATGTCACCAGAGTCACCCCACTATTGGATTGTGGAAAGGTTGAGCATGTCGAATGTCACGCCGGTACTGGATCACCTCGTGCTGGCCACCCCCACGCTCGAAGCAACGGCGCGTCGGCTGGAACACGAGCTGGGCGTGGTGGCGAAGAACGGTGGCAGTCATGTGGGGCGCGGCACCCGCAACATCCTCATGGGCTTGGAAAACGGGGCCTATCTGGAGATCATCGGTGTGGATGAACATCAACCGGCACCCGTCGGCGCCCGGCCATTCGGCGTGGACGACGTACAGGGCGAGCATTTGGTGGCATGGGCTGCCCGCACGCCGAACATCACGGACTTGGTGAGTGCCGCTCGCGCCAACGGGTATGACCCCGGTGACGTCATCGACATGTCACGAGCCCGCCCGGATGGCGAGCTGTTGGCCTGGCGGTTGACCTCGCCCTCTCGTGGTGGTGTGACGGTGGTGCCGTTCCTCATCGACTGGGGTGTGTCGGAGCATCCGTCTGTTTCACTACCTACCGGTGCCCGGCTGTTAACAATGCGCGCTGAGCATCCCCATGCTGCCCAAGTACTGGCTGAGTTGGCGACGTTGGACTTGTCGCTGGCGGTGACGTCTGGCTCGGCCGCTCGGTTGTGGGCCGAGATCCAAGGACCGAGCGGCACTGTGGGCCTGAGCTGAGCTCAGGCGTCGATGGCCACGCCCAGCAACCGCCACCTTCGTAGCCGACGCATGCCCTGCGCCAAGCTCACCGCTGCGCATACCCACAGAAATGCACCCGCCAGTACCGTCACGCCGATGCCCTTGGCCAGACCCTGCGATGACAATCCATATGACACCACCACTGCGGGGATGCTCACCAGCCCGGAGATCTGATGGGCCGCCGTGGTGGAACTCACCCGACCCGATACCCGCACCACCACCGACAGCGTCAAGGCGATGAACGCAGGAATCACCCACAACATCAGCACCCACCACGTTCGGGTGGGAAAGAACCACCCGCCGACTTGTGGCCCCACAATGACGTTCACCAGCAGCGCATAACAGCCAAATCCCACCAGGGTGGAGAGATAGCCAGGGAGGAACGAGGCAACCAGTTTGCCAGCATAAATTTCTGATTCATGAGCAGGGGAGTGGGCCAAGAACTCACCGGTGCCCCGCTCTCGTTCACCGACGATGGCCGACGCCGCCACCGCATTGCCAACGGTTATGGGAACCACTACTGCTAGCGAAGCAAAGAGGTACACGGCCAACGCATACGATGCCCGGGCAGAATCGGTCACCGTTTTCCCGGACGGCAGCTTGTCAGGGATGGCCTCGCGGGTGGCTTGGGGGAGTACCTGCAAGACCTGTCCCACCTTGGATGCTGAACCGCCAGCTGCATTACCAAGCGCGCTGAGCGATCCCAACAGCAGGAACGGCAACACCACATAGAAGATCATCCCCATTACCGCCATGGGTACCCAGAAGTCTTTGGCCTGTGTGAGTTGGCGCAGGTCGGTGCGACACACGGTGCGAGCCCGGCCGATGTTGAACTTGTTCGTGTTCATGCGACGGCCGGGGTGGTGCGCACATCGATCATCTGGCCGCGAGCCACGCCTCTACTGGCGAAGTACAGATCTTCAAGGGTGGGCCGGAACGGCGACACGGCGGTGACGGCTGCACCGCGTTTCACCAGTTCTGCCACCAGTGCCGGGATGTGAGCGGGTGACTCCACTTCGAAACGGACTGTCGTTTCAATCGCATCGGTGGCATTGGGGCCACGTTCGAATTGCACCACCCCGGGCAGCGACGCCAATTGCTCGGCTCGCAGTTTCGCAAGGGTCTCTACCACCACTTCGCTACGGGGAAAGAAGCGATGTACCAACTCATCCGGTGCCCCACCCACCACGGTGGTGCCGTCGTGCATCACCACCACATGGTCGGCCAGGCCCTCGGCTTCGAGCAGCAGATGGGTACACATCACCACCGTCTTGCCATCACCGGCCAACGACCGCACCAATTCCAACACCGCCACCGAAGACTCTGGATCCAAACCGCTGGTGGGCTCGTCGAGCAGCAGCAGATCGGGGTTGTGGAGTACCGCCCGGGCCAGAGCCAAACGTGTCTTCATCCCGGTGGAATATCCACCCACCTTGTCGGCCAGTGCGGGCAGGATGCCAAATCGTTGGGCCGCCGCATCGATTGGTGCGGTGCGTGGATTGAGCCCGTACAGGGCGGCGGAATACTCCAAGTTGTCACGACCCGACAGCCGCTCATACAGAGCCGGCTTGGCCGATACCACCCCGCATCGCGACCGTACGGATTCGCCATTGGTGGACGGGTCGTAGCCAAATACCCGTACCTTGCCACTGGTGGGCGGCAATGCACCGGTGATGATGCGTATGGCGGTGGTCTTACCTGCGCCATTCGGGCCCAGCAGCACGCTGATGCTACCTTTTGGCACGCTCAACGACAGGTCGGTGAGGGCTGGCCGTGACCCGAACGAACGTGACACAGAGTCGAGTATCAGAACGGCATCGGAGAGCTGAGTTCCGGTGGCATGGTCAGAGACGACAGGGGTCACGCTGGTTCATCGACATCCCTGGGCGCTCGCTTGATCTCCTAGTCGTCGAGATTGTGCACATAGTCCCTTCCAGCGGGGACGCAGTGAACGAGAAGCCGATGACACTGCGTTGTGCACTGCTCCTGTCAGTATGAAATATGGCTTTGACGATCACTGACATCCGGCGTGCTCCCAAGGCGCTGCTGCACGATCACCTTGATGGGGGCCTGCGCCCGGAGACCATCCTGCAACTGGCCGACGAGTGCGGGTGGACACCGCACCTGCCGTCTACCGATCCGGTGGCCTTGGCGGCATGGTTCACACGGGGCGCTCAGACCAAGGATTTGCTGCAGTATCTGGCCACGTTCGAGCACACCAATGCCGTGATGCAGACCGAGGCGGGATTGGAACGGGTGGCGTTCGAAGCAGCGATGGACCTGGCAGCTGACGGCGTGGTCTATGCCGAAATCCGTTACGCACCAGAGTTGCACACCAACGCCGGGTTGGCGCTCGACGCCGTGGTGGACGCAGTACAGGCCGGCTTCGCCCGGGGCATGGTGACGGCGGCCGCTGCGGGTACGCCCATCTCCGTCAACACCATCATCTGTGCGATGAGGACCGAGCAACGGTCGGTAGAAATTGTGCGCCTCACGTTACGAGCCCGCCAGTCCTATCCCCGGGTGGTGGCCTTCGATTTGGCCGGAGCCGAAACTGGTTGGTCGCCACTGCTCCACGCCGAGGCGTTGGCCATTGCGCGCGCTCACCAACTCCATTTGACCATCCACGCATCCGAACCCCCTGATGTGGAGCTCATTGCCGATGCGCTGACGTGCGGAGCGCAACGTATTGGTCATGGGGTGCGCTTGACCGCCGACATCAATGCAGACACGGGGGTATTGGGTCCTGTGGCGCGTTTTGTGCTGGAAAGTCAAACGACGTTGGAACTGGCACCTACCTGCAATGTGCAGATCGGTGCTGTTGCTCAATTGGCTGATCATCCAATAGATCAGTTTCGGCAACTGGGTATGCGGGTCACGGTCAACACCGACAATCGTTTGATGTCTGATGTGTCGGTGTCCGGGGAGATCTTGGCGTGTGCCGATGCCTTTGGCTGGGGGTGGGCCGAAGTCGAGCAGGTCACGTTGAATGCGTTGGAGTCATCATTTGGCTCATGGTCGGAACGGCGCCGTCTGGTCGATGACGTGGTGAAACCGGCCTACGCCGTTCTCAGCCGCAGTGATCCTGGCGTTCACCTCACGTTCAGTTGACTCAATATCTACTGAGTGACAGCCTCTGAATCATGGAGGAGGTCGTTCATGTTGCTCAGCCGCCGATCCGCAGCAACCGTTGCGGCAACAATGGCCTTGCTCACTCCGATGACGATGGCGCCGGCGCCGGCGCCACTGCGCCAGCGGGCCCGTGCGCAGCTCGACCAAATCAAGGTGGAGCGATGAGCGCCGTTGGCTCCACATTTGACTTCGCTCAACGGGTGGCGATGCATGCTGCCTTGGGTAATCCGTTGCGCCTGGCGATTGTCGATGATCTGGCGTTGAGCGACCGTGCACCCAGGGAGATGGGTGACCGCTTTGGCATCGCCACGAATTTGCTGGCCCACCATCTGGATGTGTTGGAAGCGGCAGGGCTGATTGTGAGGTTTGCGTCGGCGGGTGACGGGCGTAGACGCTATGTGCGCTTAGTGCATCAGTCACGGTCAGCATTGGCTTTGGGAGGGCAACCCTCGGCGCCGATGCTGTTTCTGTGCACTCACAACTCGGCGCGGTCCCAACTCGCAGCGGCCCTGTGGCGGGCGCGAACGGGGGCGCCGGCGGAGTCGGCGGGCACCCATCCGGCTCACCATGTGCACCGTGGTGCGGTGGCCGCCGCCCGGCGCGCTGGTCTCGACCTCAGCAACGCCATCCCTCGCCTCGTGGCCAACATCCCAGCGGGAACCCAAGTCGTCACCGTGTGCGACCGTGCTCACGAAGAACTCCACCCGGAGCAAGCGTGGTGGCACTGGTCCATCCCCGATCCTGTGGAGGTTGACACGGCTGCTGCCTTCGATGAGGTCGTACGCAACCTCGATGCCCGCATTGCCACCCTCTTGGCGCCTGCAGACTCTGAACGGAACCACCCATGACGAAGATCG
>JAYVGK010000224.1:0-9545 GCA_043772215.1 Acidimicrobiales bacterium
TGAAGGCCATTTCCGAGGAGTCAACGTCGTGGTAGCTGCCATGAACCAGACGGACCCGCAGATCCTCCATGGGGTAGCCGGCGAGGACACCGTTGGTGAGCGCTTCCTGGATGCCAGCGTTGACCGATGGGATGTACTCCCGGGGCACTGAGCCACCGGTGATCTTGTCCTCGAATACATAGCCACCGCCCGGGTTGGGCTCCACGTCGATGACGACATGGGCAAACTGGCCCTTGCCGCCGGTCTGCTTCACATAGCGCTCGACGTGGCCCATGACGCTGCCCCGGATGGTTTCGCGGAAGGCCACCTGCGGCTTACCCACATTGGCCTGCACACCGAACTCGCGCATCATGCGGTCGACGAGCACCTCGAGGTGCAACTCGCCCATGCCACTGATGATGGTTTGGTTGGTTTCCTCGTCGGTGCGGACGCGAAATGTGGGGTCCTCATCGGACAGCGAATACAGGGCCTTTCCCAGTTTGTCCTGGTCGGCTTTGGACTTGGGCTCGATGGCCACATGGATGACGGGCTCGGGAAAGATCATGCGCTCGAGAATGATCGGCTTATCCCGGTCGCACAGCGTGTCACCGGTGGTGGTGTTCTTGAAGCCGAGACCGGCCACGATGTCACCAGCCAATGCCACATCGAGATCCTCACGCTGGTTGGCGTGCATCAACAAGATACGACCCAGGCGCTCACGTTTCTGCTTGGTGGAGTTGTACACCTCGGAGTTCTTGTCGATCCGACCCGAGTACACCCGGAAGTATGTGAGCTTACCAAAGGGATCGGCCACGATCTTGAACGCCAATGCCGCAAACGGGTCCGCCTCACTGGGCATCCGCGTCATGGGCAAATCGGTTTTGGGATCGACGCCTTCGGTGGGGGGAAGGTCCAGCGGAGACGGAAGGTAATCAACCACGGCGTCGAGCATGGGCTGAACACCCTTGTTCTTGAACGCCGAACCACACAGCATCGGGACGAACTCGAATGCCAGCGTGCCCTTACGGATGGCCCGCTTCACATCGGCCTCGGGAAGTTCTTCACCGGCCAAGTACTTCTCCATGAGCACGTCATCACTGGTGGCGATGGTTTCGAGTAGTTCTTCGCGATACTTGGCAGCCTGCTCGGCCATGTCGGCGGGGATTTCCAACTCGTCCCACTTGGCGCCGAGTTCCTCGTCGTGCCACACCAAGGCCTTCATCTTCACCAGATCGATGAGTCCGATGAACGGCTTCTCGCTCTCCGGTCCACCGGATCCGATGGGCAGATGCAGTACGGCGCACGTTGCGTCGAGCCGATCTTTGACCATCTCTATGGTGCGGTAAAAGTCGGCGCCGATACGGTCCATCTTGTTGATGAAGCACATACGAGGCACGTTGTACTTGTTGGCTTGGCGCCAAACCGTTTCGGTCTGTGGTTCTACGCCGGCCACCGAATCGAACACCGTGACGGCGCCGTCAAGCACGCGCAGGTTGCGCTCCACCTCGATGGTGAAATCCACGTGGCCGGGGGTGTCGATGATGTTGATGCGGTGGTTGTTCCACACACAGGTGGTGGCAGCGGACGTGATGGTGATGCCACGCTCCTGCTCTTGCACCATGTGATCCATGGTGGCGGCGCCATCGTGAACCTCACCGATCTTGTACGTCTTGCCGGTGTAAAAGAGGATGCGTTCGGTAGTGGTGGTCTTGCCCGCGTCGATGTGCGCGATAATTCCGATGTTGCGTGTGCGGTCCAGCGGGAACTCACGTGCCATGTTCGTGTCTCAGTCTTGTGTGGGGGAACAGCGGTAGCTGGATTACCAGCGATAGTGGGCGAAGGCCTTATTGCCCTCGGCCGTCTTTTGCAGGTCATCACGCTTCTTGACGGAAGATCCCACACCATTGTTGGCATCGAGAATTTCGGCCGCCAAACGATCACCCATGGTGCGCTCACGTCGTTTACGGGAGTTCTCCACCAACCAACGAATGGCCAGTGTGTTGGCCCGGGGTCCCTTGACCTCGACGGGCACCTGATACGTGGCACCACCTACCCGACGGCTGCGGACCTCGAGCGCTGGCTTGATGTTTTCCACGGCCCGTTTGATGGTGGCCAGCGGATCGGCTTGAGCCTTCTCCGCAGCTTGGGAGATGGCGTCGTACACGATGCGCTCAGCGGTGGAGCGCTTGCCTTGCAGCAGCACCTTGTTGATGACCTGTGTGACCAGTACGGACTGATACACCGGATCTGGCGTGACCTTGCGGCGCGGCGCAGGACCCTTGCGTGGCATGACTTGCTCCTCAGCTCTTCTTGGCGCCGTAGCGGCTACGGGCCTGCTTGCGGTTTTTCACGCCGGCGGAATCGAGCGTGCCCCGGATGATCTTGTAACGCACACCTGGCAGGTCCTTCACACGCCCACCACGTACCAACACAATGGAGTGTTCCTGCAAGTTGTGACCTTCGCCGGGGATGTAAGCGGTGACTTCGATGCCGCTGGTGAGGCGCACCCGGGCGACCTTACGCAGGGCCGAGTTCGGCTTCTTAGGGGTGGTGGTGTACACGCGGGTGCACACCCCGCGACGCTGGGGAGCGCCCTTGAGCGCCGGGGTCTTCGACTTGACGGTATTGGACTCGCGGCCCTTGCGGACCAGCTGCTGGATGGTGGGCACAAAAACCTCAGGTCGGTTGAAAACTGCAGAAGAACACGGGCGAACGGGGGATACACAGGCGCGAGCCAGCGTACAGACCGGTAGATGATAGCGGAGAGGGTCCGGGCTGAAAACCGTGGGACCGGGCGCCAACCCCGTCCCACGGACCCGTCGGTTGGTCAGCTCTCGTTGACGCCGAGGGTGGCGGCGCGAAGAGGATCGCCGCCCAGCGCATCCTCCAACCGACCAGCAGGCACGGTCGGGGTGGAAGTGCCGATATTGGCCAGCCAGGCGGCCAGGTCGTCCGACGATTCCGGCATGCCCTGGGGGAGGAGCTGCGAAGCGCCCACCACGTTCACGTCGAGATCGCGGTAGCGCATCATGCCGGTGCCGGCGGGAATGAGCTTGCCGATGATGATGTTCTCTTTGAGACCCAACAGGCTGTCGGAGCGTCCCTCGATGGCGGCCTCCGTAAGCACCCGGGTGGTCTCTTGGAACGAAGCCGCTGATAGCCAGGAATCGGTGGCCAACGAGGCCTTGGTGATGCCCATGAGCTCGGGACGGGCTTCGGATGGCACCTTGCCCTCATCACGCAACTGGCGGTTGACGATGCCAAAGATCCGCGAGTCGACTCGCTCTCCAGGCAAGAACTGGGAGTCGCCCGGTTCCTGCACAGCCACCCGCCGCAGCATCTGGCGCACGATGAGCTCGATGTGTTTGTCGTGGATGGACACTCCCTGATCGCGGTACACCTTCTGTACCTCGTTCACGAGGTACGTCTGGCAGTCGCGCACGCCCTTGATGTCGAGTAGCTCCTTGGGGTCTTGGGGACCTTCATTGAGCGGATCGCCGGCCTTGATTTCGGAGCCGTCAGTGACACCGGGGATGAGCTTGGCGTTCGACGACAGTGAGTAACTGTCTTCAGATCCGTCATCACCCACCACGACGATGGTGCGCAGCTTGCCGTCATCGTCACCGAAGCGAAGCTGACCTGACACCCGGGCCAACACGGCCTTGCCCTTGGGGGTACGGGCCTCGAAAAGCTCCACCACCCGAGGAAGGCCAGCGGTGATGTCGCTGCTTTCGCCTTTACCTGCGGCTACGCCACCGGTATGGAACGTACGCATAGTGAGCTGCGTGCCGGGCTCACCAATGGACTGGGCGGCAATGACGCCCACCGACTCGCCGAGCTCGATCATGCGACCCGATGCCAGCGAGCGGCCGTAACACATGGCGCAGACTCCGATTTCGGCATCGCACGCCAACACGGTACGAACTCGGACACGAGTGACACTCGGGTCGTCACGCATCAGCTCCATGATGGGCTGGTTGACCTCGGAGTTGCGCTCGTAGGTGGTGCCGTCGTTCAACGTGACCGGCTCCGCCAACATACGACCGAGCAGGTTGGTCTCCAGATAGCCGCGCCTGCCTTCGGTATCGGCAGCCACGTACTCCAGCCAGCGACCGCGCGTTGAGCCACAGTCTTCTTCGCGCACGATGAGTTCCTGCGCCACGTCGTGCAGTCGCCGGGTGAGGTACCCGGAGTCAGCGGTTCGCAGTGCAGTGTCGGCCAGACCCTTTCGGGCACCGTGGGTGGAGATGAAGTACTCCAACACGGACAGGCCTTCACGGAAGTTGCTCTTGATAGGGCGCGGGATGATGTCGCCACGGGGGTTGGCCACCAATCCGCGCATACCGGCGATTTGGCGTACCTGCATTGCGTTACCACGGGCACCCGAGCCCACCATCAAATTGATGGGGTTCATGGGCACCGAGTCCAGATACTTCTGCATGGAACGCTGCACTTCGGCGGTGGCCTCGGTCCAGATTTCCACCTCGCGCTGGCGGCGCTCGTCGTCGGTGATGATGCCCCGACGGAACTGCGTCTCGATCTTCTCCGCCTCCTTCTCGTGGCGGTCGAGGATCTCCGGCTTCTCCACAGGCGTTTGCACGTCGTTGATGGAGATGGACAGCCCGGACTGGGCGGCATACCGGAACCCGAGATTCTTCAAAGCGTCGAGCGAGTCAGCAACCTGTGCCTTGGGGTAGTTGTAGGCCAACTCCTCCACAATCTGGGTCACTTCACGCTTCTTGATCGGCTCGTTGATGTAGCGAAAGCCAATGGGCAACGCCTGGTTGAAGATCAGTCGGCCCGGTGTGGTGTCGAGGCGGATGACCTCGCCGTCACCGGGAGCGCCATAGCGCACCTCGTCGGTGCGGAACACGATCTTGGCCTGGAGCGCAATGTCACCATTGTCGTAAGCGCGCTCTACTTCCCACAGATGGCGGAACACGCGACCGTTGCCCTTGACATCATCACGATTGATCGTGAGGTAGTACATCCCGATGATCATGTCCTGCGAAGGAACGGCAATCGGGCGGCCATGGGCGGGCGACAAGATGTTGTTGGTGGACAACATCAGCACGCGGGCTTCGGCCTGAGCCTCAGCCGACAGCGGCAAATGGACCGCCATCTGATCGCCGTCGAAGTCGGCATTGAAAGCGGTACACACCAACGGGTGCAACTGAATGGCCTTGCCCTCCACGAGGACGGGCTCGAAGGCCTGGATACCGAGGCGGTGCAGCGTAGGAGCACGGTTCAACAGCACCGGATGCTCCTTGATCACCTCCTCCAACACGTCCCACACCTGGGCGCGGCGACGCTCCACCATGCGCTTGGCGCTCTTGATGTTCTGCGCCAGTTCCAGATCCACCAAACGCTTCATCACGAAGGGCTTGAACAATTCCAACGCCATGAGCTTGGGCAGACCACACTGATGCAAACGCAAGGTGGGGCCCACCACGATGACGGAACGGCCCGAGTAGTCCACCCGCTTGCCGAGCAGGTTCTGACGGAACCGACCCTGCTTGCCCTTGAGCATGTCCGACAGTGACTTCAGTGGACGATTGCCGGGTCCTGTGACAGGACGGCCACGCCGGCCGTTGTCGAACAACGCATCGACTGCCTCTTGGAGCATCCGCTTTTCGTTGTTCACGATGATCTCGGGAGCGCCGAGATCGAGCAGCCGCTTGAGACGGTTGTTGCGGTTGATGACGCGGCGGTACAGGTCGTTGAGGTCAGACGTGGCGAAGCGGCCACCGTCGAGTTGCACCATGGGGCGCAGGTCCGGCGGTATCACCGGGACGGCGTCGAGGATCATGGCGCGCGGGTCGTTCATGCGCTTGGCGTTGTCGTCGCGCTTGTTGAACGCCGCCACGATCTTGAGGCGCTTGATGGCCTTCTGCTTACGCTGCACGCTGAGCGGCTTGCGGCCCGACTCGGGCGTGGGCTCGATCATCACGCGCAGCTTGACCTCTTCGGAGTCAAGGTCGATCTCGTCGATCAACTGCTTGATGGCCTCGGCGCCCATGCCGCCACGGAAGTAGTCGCCGTAGCGCTCCTTCAGCTCACGCCACAGCATTTCGTCTTCGATGATCTTGCGGCTGTGGAGAGTACGAAACTCGTCATAGGCGCGACGCACGAGTTCCAGCTCGGCCGTGGCGCGATCACGAATGCTCGAGATCTCCTTCTCGCCCAAGCGGTGCTTGGCCTTGATCTCGGTGTCCTTGGCGCCGTCCTTTTCCAAAGACTCGATGTCGGCTTCGAGTTGCTTGAAGCGCCGGTCGAGATCGAGGTCACGATCACGCTCGATGGCCTGCAACTCCTCGAGCATTTCCACCTCGAGGTTGGCCAGATCGGTATGGCGACGCTCCTCGTCCACGAATGTGACGAGGTTGGCCGCAAAATAAATGACCTTTTCGAGTTGCTTGGCCTTCAATTCCTCTTTGGCTTCGGTACCCATGAGCAGGTAGGCCAACCACGAGCGAGTGCCACGCAGATACCAGATGTGCACCACTGGCGCGGCCAACTCGATATGGCCCATCCGCTCGCGACGGACCTTGGAGCGCGTGACTTCCACCCCGCAACGCTCACACACGATGCCGCGGAAGCGGACTCGCTTGTACTTGCCGCAGTAGCACTCCCAGTCCTTCTGCGGACCGAAGATCTTCTCGCAGAACAACCCGTCCTTCTCAGGACGAAGTGTGCGGTAGTTGATGGTTTCGGGCTTCTTCACCTCGCCGTGCGACCAGCCGCGGATGGAATCCGCAGTAGCCAGGCCAATGGTGATGCGGTCGAAGTCGTTTACATCCAACATTGTTCAGTGCACCTATCTTCTCGAAAACCGCTGTGTCCGTACGGGCAGTTCAATAGCGCTCGGCGCGCTCTGCAGCGCGACGGGCGTCGTCTTCGTCGGAGCCGCGTTCGGGGCGGCTGATGTCGATACCGAGTTCCTCGGCGGTTCGGAAGACGTCCTCGTCCATTTCACGCATCTCGATCTCGTGACCGGCCTTGGACTCAACCTTGACGTTGAGGCAGAGCGACTGCATCTCCTTGATGAGCACCTTGAAGCTCTCGGGAATACCGGGCTCTGGGATGTTCTCGCCCTTGACAATGGCCTCGTAGACCTTGACTCGGCCAAGTACGTCATCGCTCTTGATGGTGAGCAACTCTTGCAGGCAATAAGCCGCTCCATAGGCCTCAAGGGCCCACACTTCCATTTCACCAAAGCGTTGGCCGCCGAACTGGGCCTTACCGCCGAGCGGCTGCTGGGTGATCATGGAGTACGGACCGGTGGACCGAGCGTGGATCTTGTCGTCCACGAGGTGGGCGAGCTTCAAGATGTACATGTAGCCGATGGTGACCCGGTTGTCGTATGGCTCTCCGGTCCGACCGTTGTACAACTGGATCTTGCCGTCGTCGTGCATGAGGCGACCACCATCGATCGCCTCGCCGTGCAGCGTTTGGAACGCCTTCTGGATGGTGTCGTGCTTGCCACCCTCTTCGTCCCAATGGGCTCCGTCGAACACGGGCGTGGCCACCCAGGTGGACGGCTCCGTGGTGGGACGGGTCTTGGTCTCTGTACCACGCAACGGCTCTGTGGACTTCTCGTTGCCCGGCCAGCCCCAGCGTGCGGCATAGCCGAGGTGCGCTTCGAGAACCTGACCCACGTTCATACGTGAGGGCACACCGAGCGGGTTGAGGATGACGTCGACGGGCATGCCGTCGGCGGTGTGAGGCATGTCTTCCACGGCCAAGATCTTGGAGATGACGCCCTTGTTGCCATGGCGCCCCGCCAGTTTGTCGCCCTCAGAGATCTTGCGCTTCTGGGCCACGTACACCCGCACCAATTGGTTCACGCCAGGGGCCAGTTCATGACCGTCCTCGCGGGTGAAGACCTTGACATCGATGACCTTGCCGGTTTCACCGTGTGGCACCTTCAGGGAGGTGTCACGAACTTCACGAGCCTTCTCACCGAAGATGGCCCGCAGGAGGCGCTCTTCTGGGGTGAGCTCGGTTTCGCCCTTGGGCGTGACCTTGCCCACCAACACGTCGCCCGGTTCCACTTCGGCGCCGATGCGGATGATGCCGCGCTCGTCGAGATCCTTGAGGATCTCCTCGCTCAGGTTGGGAATGTCCCGGGTGATCTCCTCGGCACCGAGCTTGGTGTCTCGGGCATCCACCTCGTGCTCTTCGATGTGGATCGAGGTGAGCACGTCATCGCGCACCAGACGCTCGTTGAGGATGATGGCGTCTTCGAAGTTGTAGCCCTCCCAAGGCATGAAGGCCACCAGCAGGTTCTTGCCCAGAGCCAACTCGCCCATGTCGGTGGACGGACCATCGGCCAACACTGTGGCCTGGCCGGCAGCAATTTGGTCGCCCCGCACCCGATCGCCTTCAAACACCTTGATGCGCTGGTTGATACAGGTGTTTTGATTGGAGCGACGGAACTTGGCCAGGCGATAGATCTTCTTGCCCAACTTGGCGTCGTCGTACTGCACGGTGACGTGATCACCAGATACTTCGCTCACCACACCGTCACCTTCGGCCAGCACCACATCGCCTGCGTCGCGAGCGGCACGGGCTTCCACACCGGTGCCTACATATGGAGCTTCGGCGCGCAGTAGCGGCACGGCTTGGCGTTGCATGTTGGCACCCATGAGGGCGCGGTTGGCGTCGTCGTGCTCCAAGAACGGGATGAGGGCGGTGGCCACCGACACGATCTGGCGGGTGGACACGTCCATGAGTTCCACCTCGGTGGGGCGCACGTAGTCGACCTCGTTGGTGGACGAGTAGGTGTTGCCGCCAGCGCCGATACGGACCTGGGCACCGTGTGGGGCACGGCGTACCAGCACCTTGGCGTCGGTGAAATTGCCCTTGGCGTCCAACACGGCGTTGGCCTGGGCAATGACGAACTCCTCTTCCTCATCGGCTGTGAGGAACGTGATTTCGTCGGTCACCCGACCCTCCACCACTTTTCGGTAGGGAGTCTCAATGAACCCGAACTCGTTGACCCGGGCATACGAGGCCAGGTTCCCGATGAGGCCGATGTTGGGGCCTTCGGGAGTTTCGATGGGGCACATACGGCCGTAGTGGCTGGAGTGCACATCTCGCACTTCGAAACCGGCGCGCTCCCGGCTGAGACCGCCGGGACCGAGTGCGCTGAGGCGACGCTTGTGGGTGAGTCCGGCCAGCGGATTCACCTGATCCATGAACTGCGACAACTGAGACGTGCCGAAGAACTCCTTGATGGCCGCTACCACGGGACGGATGTTGATGAGCGTCTGGGGGGTGATGGCCTCGACGTCCTGAGTGGTCATGCGCTCGCGCACAACTCGCTCCATACGGCTGAGCCCAACCCGCACCTGGTTCTGGATCAACTCACCAACGCTGCGGATGCGGCGGTTGGCGAAATGGTCTTGATCGTCGAGGCGGTAGCCCTCGTTGGAGTCCGCCAAGTGCAAAAGGTAAGTACACGTAGCAAGAATCTCCGCAGGAGACAGCACGTGAAGTTGGTCGGCCGGGACCTCGATGTCGATGCCGAAGAGATCGCGGATCTTCTCGATCTCTACATGCAG
>JAYVGK010000225.1:0-1857 GCA_043772215.1 Acidimicrobiales bacterium
CCGGTGATGCGTTGCACCACGTCGTTGAGTGATTCGAGGTGCTGGATGTTGACTGTGGTGATGACGTCAATGCCCGCTTCGAGCAACTCCTCGATGTCCTGCCAGCGTTTGTCGTGGCGCGAGCCAACCATGTTGGTGTGGGCCAACTCGTCCACCAGCGCAATCTCGGGCTTACGGGCCAAGATGGCGTCAAGGTCCATTTCCTCGAAGGTGGCGTCGCGGTGACCCATCACCCGGCGGGGGATGATCTCGAGGTTTCGGACCTGGGCCGCAGTGTTGGCCCGCCCGTGGGTCTCCAGGTAGCCCACCACCACGTCGGCACCACGATCATCACGCCGGAAGCCTTCGTTGAGCATGGCAAAAGTCTTGCCCACGCCCGGGGCTGCACCCAGATACACCCGAAGGGTGCCACGGCTCATGGAAGACTGCTTCATCACGTGATCTTTACCGATGCAGCCTACGGCGTGAGCCGGTCGAGGGCCAGGTTCAGTTCCAGCACGTTGACGCCCGGATCACCCAAGATGTTCAGCGGACGATCATCTGTGTACTTAATGATGAGCGACCGAAGCTTGGCCAAGTCCATGCTGCGCTCTTTGGCTACTCTGGTGGCCTGTATACGAGCGTTTGCCACACTGATCTGAGGGTCCAGCCCAGATCCGCTCGCAGTGACGGCATCCACCGGTACCGCCACATCGGGTGCGAGGCCGTTCTCAGCCCGATACGCCTTCACCCTGGCCGTGATGGCATCGAGCAGAACTGGGTTGTTGGGACCCAGGTTGGACCCGCTACTGGCCGAGCCGTCGTAGCCGGTGCCGGCTGCAGAGGGGCGGGAGTGGAAGTATCGGGGTGCAACAAACTGCTGACCGATGTACTTGGAACCCACCACCACCTGGTTGCGCTTCAGTAGTGATCCGTTGGCCTTGTCGTGGAATGCCAGTTGGGCGGCGCCCGTGACCGCCAGCGGGTAGATGACACCGGTTACAAGCGTGAAGACGGCGAGGATGACGGCGGCCGGAATGAGTTGACGCAGCAGAGTTTTCATGATCACTTGGCTCCCAGGGCCGAAACTATGAGGTCGATGATTTTGATGCCGACGAACGGGGCAATGAGCCCCCCTACGCCGTAGATGAGCAGATTGCGGCGCAACACGGCGCCCGCTGACTCGGCTACGAACTTCACACCCTTGAGTGCCAGTGGCACAAGGGCCACAATGATAAGCGCGTTGAATATCACTGCACTGAGAATGGCCGACCGGGGACTGGCCAACTTCATGACGTTGAGTTGATCGAGGGCCGGAATCACACCACTGAACATGGCTGGGATGATGGCGAAGTACTTGGCTACATCGTTGGCGATGGAGAAGGTCGTGAGCGATCCGCGCGTGATCAACAGCTGCTTTCCGATTTCCACGATCTCGATGAGTTTGGTGGGGTCGGAGTCCAAATCCACCATGTTTCCAGCCTCTTTGGCGGCCTGGGTGCCGGTGTTCATGGCTACCCCCACATCGGCTTGGGCCAGCGCTGGCGCATCGTTGGTGCCGTCACCGGTCATGGCCACCAGCATTCCGCCGGCCTGTTCTCGTTTGATAAGGGCCATCTTGTCTTCGGGTGTGGCCTCAGCCAAGAAGTCGTCCACCCCCGCCTCTTTGGCGATGGCGGCGGCGGTCAATGGATTGTCGCCTGTGATCATCACGGTGCGGATTCCCATACGGCGCAGTTCGTCGAAGCGTTCTGCCATACCGGGTTTCACCGTGTCCTTGAGACGGATCACACCCAGTACACGTGGTGCACTGCCCTCATTCCACGTGACCACACTAAGGGGAGTGGCCCCATCGTTGGACACCCGGTCAACGATGTC
>JAYVGK010000226.1:0-1814 GCA_043772215.1 Acidimicrobiales bacterium
GGAACCACCCCGATCGGATTTAGTACGCACACCTACGGACTGCTCGTCAGCGGACTCGGCCACTACGACCAAGTCATCATCGACACCACCAACAACGCCTACGCGTGGACCCTTCACGTCGACCACCGAGTGCTCGTCACCCGACCCTGGCTGAACGGACGTAGGTGGCCGCGATGAGGACTCGCGACGTCGCACCCGCACCCGCTCGATACCGGAGATGCCGATGAGACACCCCGAACAGCAGCAGCTCTTCGACCCCGATCCGCTCATCGACAAAGAGGGCGCGGCACGATGCCTCGGCGTGGAGCAGCGATTCATCAACCGCCTCGTGAGCGAAAAGCGCATCACCTACGTGAAGGTCGGTCGCAAGATCCGATTCCGTCAATCGACAATCGAGGCGTACATCATCGCCAACACCATAAGCGCGCAGAGTTCTCGCCCTCGTTAGCAACGGGTCGCCGGGGAGAAGAGCGGCCTTCCTGACGGAACCATTCGATACCGAAATGGACCGCCGGATACCGCTCGAATGTTCCCTGAGTGTTCCCGCAGTGCTTTTGCGTACCAAAAACATGCCCTCTGACCACCATCAATGCGCGAGAGGACCCGTCCTGCAAAGCCGTGTACCCCAGTTCAATTCTGGGCGCCGCCTCCAAACCCACCCCAGTTCCAGCGCGCCACATTGGGACGGGTGGTTGTTACCAAGCGTGTCACTGGCCTCGGATTGGCTTCGATTGGCCACAAAGCGTCCAACATCTTGGTTGTCCGTGGAGTCCGGCATGTTTCGTAAGTGCCGTGACATTTGGTGTCGCGTTTGCGTAGTCGGCCACCGGCGCCCACTCCAGTTGGCGACTACTTGCCGCAGACGTGTGTGGATACTCGTTCACTCCGTCCCGCCCGGGAGGATGGAGTGAACTATTTCGGGCGGCCCAGGGAGAACACTCTTCGCAAGAAGACGTTTCATCTCGATGAAACCGACAGCAGTGAGACAGTGGTTGCTAAGTCACGCCGGCCACGCCGACATCATCGGTTGAGAACCTAGATGGGAAGACCGGGTGCCGACTCGCCTCTGGGCGAACCTGTCGACGCTCCCCAGACTCAAGGAAATTCTTGGCGACAGCCCTTTAGAATGGCGACATGTCTTCGGTGCTTGATCTGTTTCGGTTGGACGACCAGGTTGCGGTGGTCACCGGAGGGGGGACCGGCATCGGGCGGGCCATGGCGCTCGGACTGGCCGAGGCTGGTGCCAACGTCGTGGTCGCCGGTCGTCGGCTGGAGCCGTTGCAATCGGTGGCCGCCGAGATCGAGGCGCGGGGCCGTGGCGCGCTGGCCGTGTCCACCGACGTCACCATCGAGGCCGAGTTGGAGCGCCTCGCCTACCAAGCCGTTGATGCGTTCGGCAAGGTCACCACGTGGATCAACAACGCCGGTGGTCTCCAAGGAGACCCCATGGGCACCGTTTCGCAGGTCACCGAAGCGGTGTGGCATTCGATCATCGATCGCAACTTCACCTCGGTGTTTCTGGCCAGCAAGGTGGCACAAACCGTCCTCAGCGATGGGGGGACGATCATCAACGTGTCCTCGATCGGAGGTTTACGGGACGGCACGCCGGGCCACGGGGTGTATTGCGCCGCCAAGGCAGCCGTGAACCATCTCACCCAAACCCTGGCCCTGGAGTGCGCGTCCCGTCGTATTCGCGTCAACGCAATTGCACCGGGACCTGTGGCCACCGAGGACTATTACGAGTCATCGGGATTCACCGACGCCCAGTTCGAGAAGATGGCGTCGAAGCAGCCGCTTGGGCGCATTGGCAACGA
>JAYVGK010000227.1:0-2402 GCA_043772215.1 Acidimicrobiales bacterium
GCGTCCAAGCAAGGCGACAAGTTGAAGGCCGAGCTCGATGACCTGCTCGACGAAATCGACGAGGTCCTCGAGGTCAATGCCGAAGAGTTCGTCAAGAGCTACGTGCAGAAAGGTGGCCAGTAACGCAGTGTCGGTCTCCCGGTACCAGTCCTGACCGCTACCGCTTGGTGGTAACGAGAGTGGCTGACTTGATCTACCCTGCCTCGGCGATGAGTCTTCCCGTGTTTCCAGTCGGCGCTGACCCCGGCGCAAGTTTCACCGAGTTGCTGCAGCGCAGTGGCCTGGCCCATGCGCCGGTCACCGAGCCTGCTTCGTCGGGTTCGGTACTCACTCACGCCACCACCATCGTGGCGTTGCGCTACGCAGACGGTGTGGTCATGGCTGGCGACAGGCGGGCCACGGCCGGCAACGTCATTGCCCATCGTTCGATGGACAAGGTGTTTCCTGCCGATCGCTTCAGTGGCGTGTCCATTTCTGGGGTGGCAGGTATTGCCGCCGAAATGGTGAAGCTGTTTCAGCTCGAACTTGAGCACTACGAAAAGGTGGAAGGCGTGGCGCTCTCTCTTGAGGGCAAGGCCAATCGCTTGGGCAATATGGTGCGCCAGAACCTTCCCGCCGCCATGGGCTCTGGGATGGTAGTGATCCCCATTTTCGCCGGGTACGACCTACGCCGAAAGGAGGGTCGTATTTTTAACTACGACATCACTGGTGGCCGCTACGAAGAGTTCGAGTTCCATGCCACTGGTTCGGGCGGCATCTATGCCCGAGGTCTCATCAAACAGGCGTGGCGACCCACGATGACCCGCAATGAGGCCGTGTCGCTGGCCACCGCATCGTTGTTCGAAGCTGCCGATGACGACTCTGCCACCGGTGGCCCCGATGCCATCCGGGGGATCTTCCCGTCGGTGGCCACCATCACTGCTGCGGGCTATACCGACGTACCCGAGTCCGAGATCGCTGCAGGTTTCGAGCAGTTCTTGGAACGTAAGCGCGCTGCACTGCGGGGGGTAATAGCATGAGCATGCCGTACTATGTGTCACCTGAACAGGTGATGAAGGACCGAGCCGATTACGCCCGTAAGGGCATTGCTCGGGGACGGTCTCTGGTGGGTTTGTCGTACGCCGGTGGTATTGCGCTGGTGGCCGAGAACCATTCCCGGACCCTTCGCAAGGTCAGTGAGATCTACGACCGCATCGCCTTTGCGGGAGTGGGCAAATACAACGAGTTCGACCAACTTCGTATCGCCGGCGTGCGCGCTGCTGACATGCGGGGGTATTCGTACTCTCGCGAAGATGTAGACGCGCGTTCGCTGGCCAACTCCTACGCCCAGATGCTGGGTCAGGTGTTCACCCACGAAATGAAGCCGTTGGAGGTGGAGATCTTGGTGGCCGAAGTGGGTCACGGAGATTCATCCGATGACCGTCTGTTCCATCTGCTCTACGACGGCACCGTGGTTGACGAAGAAGATTTCACCGTGCTCGGCGGTGATGCCGAACTGATCGGCACACGGATGAAAGCAGCGTTTGTCCGCAATGCCGATCTGGCCACCGCCATTGCGGCGGCGTCGCTGGCCATCACGGGGGCGGATCGCACGCTGACCGAGCGCGAATTGGAGGTGGCGGTGTTGGAGCGAAGCGTGGAGCGTCGGGCCTTCCGCCGACTCGAGGGGTCCGAACTGTTGGCCCTGTTGTCATCTGTTGCTCCTGCGCCGCCCCCTGAACCGGTCTCAGCTCCGGCCCCCGTTGCGTCCACTCCCGGTGCACCGGCTCCCCACGCGGGGTGACCCTCCTCCGGAAAGACCACGCCGAACTGTTGATGGAGGCAGTGGACACCCCGCTGCTGCAGGCAGCGGTGGCACTGGCTCTGCGGCGAGTGCTCGATGTGGATGCCTTCACCGACGATTGGCCGGCCTTGATCCGCTTGGCCGGTGATCTCGATCATTGGCCTGAGCACCGCAGTTGGGCGTTGTTGGCCGCTGACGATGCGGCGTTGGCGGACCTGGCCACCGAACTCAATGAGCGCCGTACGCTCGGTCCCGTCCGTCACTGACTCCGCCAGACAGGAGCGACCTGCTTGCTATCGAGCGGCTTCCTACTAGGTTGCCCTCGCATGGAGCGCAGGATCTACGGTCTCGAAAACGAGTACGGGGTCACGTGCACATTGCGCGGCCAACGAAGGCTCAGCCCGGACGAGGTTGCTCGTTACCTATTCCGTAGGGTGGTGAGTTGGGGACGTAGCTCCAACGTGTTTCTGGAAAACGGGGCTCGGCTGTATCTCGATGTGGGATCTCATCCCGAGTACGCGACGCCGGAGTGTGACTCGTTGCTGGATCTGGTGACCCATGACAAGGCGGGGGAGCGAATACTCGAGAGTCTGCTGGGTTCGGCCGAGCAGCGACTGCG
>JAYVGK010000228.1:0-7029 GCA_043772215.1 Acidimicrobiales bacterium
TCTTTGCCGACGAGGTCTCCGTCGACTTCACCAGTTACAGCCCCACACAACCCGCAGTCCGTATGCGCGCTGATGCATGGGTGGCATCGGTGCAGCCGCTGTTTTCCGGGTTGGCCGCTACCCAGCACAGCATGACCAATCCCACGGTGGAACTACGGGCCAATGACGCCACCTGCACCATGTACATGCAAGCCGTCCATGCCTTGGATCATGGCAACGACGAGACGTGGTTCAGCGTTGGCGGGTACTACTGCGATGAACTGGTGCGTACGCCGCTTGGTTGGCGCATCACCGCCGTGACGCTCACCATTCTGTGGCGACGTGGCGATGAATCCATCATGGCCACCGCCACCCGCCGAGGCTCACAACCGTCCCAGCCACACCGATAGCGCATTCGCTTCCACAGGAGATACCGCATGCCCCATTTTGCTCACCAACTCGCCATCGATCGTCCGGAGGAGATCGCCCTTCGTGACCCCCAACGGGCCATGCGGTGGACCGAGGTGGACGACGTTCTCAATCGCGTAGCCAATGGTCTGCGCGCCTATGATCTGGGGCCCAAGAAGCGAATTGCCGTGTTTGCCGAAAACGCCGGCGAAACGGCTCTGGCCCACCTTGGTGGTCTCTTGGGAGGCGCATCTACCGTGCCGGTGAACTTCCATCTCACCGCCGACGAAACGGCCTATATCCTTCAGGACTCACAGACTGCGGTGCTGTTCGTCGGACCAGAGACCATCGAGCGGGGCGTGGCCGCAGCTGCCGCTGCTGGTGTGAAAACGATCATTGCCTGGCGATGCGAAGCGGTGCACGGTGTCGTCGACTGGGACGAGTGGCTAACCAATTGCTCGTCCTATGCCCCGCCGCTGGACATCAAGCCGCAACCAAATCTGCTGTACACGTCCGGCACCACGGGCATTCCCAAAGGAACCGATCTGCCGCCCACGATGTTCGCCGGCGGCGACACCATTGCCGAGCATCTGGAAGGGTTGAAGAAAAATCGCTTTGCCCAGTTCGGCACCCACTTGGTGGTGGGGCCGATGTATCACACGGGTCCGTTGAGTGGCATGCGATTGCTGGTAGCCGGAATCCCATCAGTGATCCTGGCAAAATTCGATGCCGAGGCCACGCTGGCCACCATTGACCAATATCGCACCGAGAGTGCGGTCATGGTGCCCACCCATTTCGTGCGTCTGCTGGCCCTGCCGGCAGAAGTGCGAGCACGCTATGACGTGTCGTCCATGAAGATGGTGGCCCACACGGGGGCGAAGTGTCCGGTGGATGTGAAGCGGGCCATGATCGAGTGGTGGGGACCGGTGTTCACCGATGCCTACGGGGCCAGCGAAGTGGGTACCACATGCCAGATTTCCAGCGAAGACTGGCTTACTCATCCCGGCTCGGTGGGTCGCTGTATCCCACCCTTCAGCGCGCATATATTCGATGATGACGACAACGAGTTGGGGCCAAACACAGAGGGACGTCTGTATTTCGAAGATGCCACTGGGCGCGGCATTGTCTACCCCAATGATCCGGCAAAGTCGGCAGCTGCTCATATTGCCCCTGGAGTGTTCACTCTTGGCGAGATCGGTTACATGGACGTTGACGGATTCGTCTACATCACTGACCGTTTCAGCGACATGGTGGTTTCGGGGGGGGCCAACATCTATCCGGCCGAGGCCGAACAGATCTTGGCGCAGCACCCCGAGGTGCTCGATGTGGCGTGCATTGGTGTGCCCCACCGTGAGATGGGAGAGGAACTCAAGGCATTGGTGATTGCCCGTAACACGTCGGCTCCACCGTCGGGAGCGGAGCTTGTGGCGTTTTGCCGAGAGCGGTTGTCGCACTACAAGTGCCCACGAAGTGTGGACATCGTGGAGGACCTCGGCCGCAACACCATGGGTAAGGTTAATAAGCGGACGCTGCGAGCCCCGTACTGGGTGGGCCAGAACTAGCTCCGACAAGGGCTACTCGAGACCACCCGACACCAGTGCCTCCACCAGTTCGTCATCGCTGAGACCGAGGAGCTCCACCAACACTTGCTCGTTGTGCTGGCCAATGGTGGGGCCCGCCCAAGCTACGTGACCGGGAGTTTCGGACATCGACCATCTCGTGTTCTCCACATACACTTCACCATGGTCGGGATGTGGTACGCGTACATAGTGATTGCGATGAAGGAGCTGCTCGTCGGCGAAGCAGTCAGCGCTACCCTGCACCACATGTGCAGCCACGCCGGCCGCGATTAGCGCAGCCTGGACAGCTTCGGCGCTGAGCGTGCTGGTCCACGCTGACAGGGCTGCATCCAAATCGTCCTGTCGAAGCAGCCGTTGCGCCGCAGTGGCCAACTGCGGATTGTGCACTAGGTGATTCAACCCCGCCACCCGACACAGTTGCACCCATGCATCGTCAGACACACAGGCAATGGCCACCCATCGATCGACACCCAGTGATGGGTACACCCCGTGCGGTGCATGTTGCAGATCGCGATTGCCCATCCGGGTCCAAGTGTGATGGTTGACCTGCAAATCCAACAGTGCGGGCGTCAAGAAGTGCAGTGACGCTTCGGCTTGGGAACAATCGATGTGCTGGCCTTCACCGGTGCGCTCACGATGTAGCAATGCAGCCATGGTGAGTGCCACCATGAACCGTGGTGACACTGCGTCGGTGTACGCCAGATACGGACCGGCAGGCGAGCGATCGGGCCACCCGGTGAGGTCGTAGTACCCGGAGAATGCGGCGGCCATGTTGCCGTACCCGGGCATCATGGAACGTGGGCCGCTGTGGCCCATCAGGCAACTGCTGACCATGATGAGACCCGGGTTGTGTTGGCGCAGCGTGGCGAAGTCCAGTCCCCATCCCTTCATGGCTTTTGGTGAAAACGATTCGGTGACCACATCAGCCCACCGCACGAGTCGCAGTATCAGTTCCCGTCCCACGGCATGAGAGGGGTCGACGGTGATGCTGTGTTTTCCTGCGTTGAACGTGAGAAATGCTGCGCCATTGTGAAGGCCAGCCACATCGTCCACGAACGGCCCACCGGGACGCGCCGGGCAGATACGCGTGGCGGACTCCACCCGCACCACAGTGGCGCCGTGATCGGCCAGTACCCTGGTGAACAACGGCCCGGCGAACACCCACATGAAGTCGAGCACCTTGATGCTGTCGAGGGCTGGTCGTCGAAGCTTTGTAAAATCAACTTGCCCAGTGCGCATATCGAGTGGTCCGATGCTGGTTTTCAGCCATTGCGCAGGCCCCGTCTCAGGAGCATTGCCAACGGGCGCCAACGGTGTAACCGACAGCTTGGCCACTGCGCCTGGATGCAGCAGCGAGCCGTCTCCGTCAGGACGAGCCACCGTGTCCCAAAACCCCCGGTCGTGAAAATGGGACTCGGCCAACAACTCCGGAATAGTGTTGGTGGGGGCGATGTATGCGCCAGCGGCAATGCCTTCTTCCACCAGCCACGCCTGCGTTCGTACCGAAGTGAACGCCTCGATCTCACCGCACAACCGTAGGTATTCGCTCGGGTCGCGTTGACCGATGAACACCTCGTACATATAGGTGCTCCAGTCCACCTCAGCGTCCACCGCGCCGATACCGCCATTGGCATGCATCCACCGGAACAGGCGCTTGTTTGGCTCTCTGAATGCGGAACCGAACAGCAATGTGATGGCCACGAACCCGTCAATGCACGGCCATGTGAGACGGATGGGCGTGTGGGCTTGCAACCCGCCCGCCATCCGGCGAATGGGGGTACCACGATTGGGTACGGCGAGCATGGTGGACAAAGCAGCCTGTTGCGAAGACTGCTGGGCGGAGATGTCGATGAGCTGGCCCCTGCCCGACCGCTGACGCTCATACAGGGCAATGAGCACCGCACCGGCGGCATCAGCCCCTGCATGCAAAAACGCCTGTGGAACACTGATGCGCACGGGAGCCCGGTCCTCATCACCGGCCAGGCTGTGGGTGCCACTGGCTGCCCATACGGTGAGATCAGTGGCGGGCCACGACGCCTTCGGGCCGGTACTCCCGAACGGAGTGATACTGGCCACCACCAGAGTGGGGTTGAGTTGCATCAGGGTGGCGGCATCAAGGCCCAGTGCTTCCAAATGCCCAGGGGCGAAAGACTCCAGCACCACGTCGGCGTCGCCCGCTAAAGCCAAAATATGCGCTCGATCTTTGGCCACGTTCACATCGAGCATGCACGAGCGCTTGCCGCGACCATAGGCCCACCACCACAGGCTGCCACTGGTGCCAACGTCGCTCGTTCCGGCAAATGGCGGTACGAATCGGGTGGAGGAACCACCGGGCGGTTCCACGGCCAACACGTCAGCTCCTAGATGGGCCAACAAATAGCCAGCGAAGACTCCTCGGTGGTCGCACAGATCAAGAACCCGCAGGGACTCCAACATGTTCAGATGATGTTGAGCGCATCCAGGGTGGGAGCGGCCGCCTCTGCATCACCCTGTACCGTCACCATGGATCGCCAATCACCACGTTTGGTGGCCCACGCAACAAAACCATGCGCGCTGGTTACTGCGGTAGGCAAGTCTGCGTGATGGCCTGCACTCACCGACCACAATGCGTCACCTGGTGTCAAGGTCCACGTACCGGAGGCTGGTCCCACGAATGCGAGGTTGATGCCCTGCGTACAGTTGGCCAGGGCGGGCTGGCACATCTGGGGAAGACCGGCCAGCATCCATTCAAGCGTGGCAATTAGGGCTGCGCCATCCTGTGGGAGCTCAGAGGCTCGAGCAATGCTGTGTCCGATGTCGTGACGCATATGGCAGTAGTGGTCAAACACGATGGCATTGGCCAGCAGGCGCATGGGATGAGATCCGAGATTGGCCAACGGGATCACGGTATCGGCCAACGGTGGTTCTTGGAATGCGGTGAGGGTGGCCAAACCCTTGACACTCCACTCATCGTATTCCGCAATCACCTGTTGGGCCGTCCACGACCTCCGCGCCAGCACGGGAATCTCGGCGTTTTGCTCAACATCGGCACTAGAGCCGCCTTCGATGGACGTGGGGTCGGCAATGGAATGAAACACCGACGCCATGTGACACACCACGTCTTGGACGGACCACTCGGTGCAGCCCGAAGGACTGGCCCACTCCTGTGGGGTGAGTGACCTCATCAGTTGACGTGCAATGTCGATCTCGGTGGTGAGCGCCGCCACCACGCTTGTCATGAGGTGACTCCGGCGATGGGTGCAACCGTCACATTGGGGCTGCGCTTCGCCGCTGCGCTTCGGTGCTCGCCCGGCCTCTCGACTCCCTCCGGTGGCGATCCGGCCGGAGTCAATTGAGACCGGAAGGTGGCCAGATCGAAGTAATCCCGCCAGAGCGTGATGAGCCCATCAGCCACCTCCCAGACACCGATGACCGGTATCTCTACCCAGCCGTGCGGCATGTGGAATCGGTCGAGACGCTCGTTGAACACCGTGGAGTTGGTGGCGCTCTCACGGAAAACCACCCATTCCACCGCGGTGCACTGCGCAACGAATGGCCCCAATGTGGCCCTGACTGCATCCGGGCCCACCACCTTGCCCATGGGGACGTTGTCGTACTCGCAGGTCTGCGACAGCAACGCAACGGCGGCGTCGATGTCCTTGGCCTCGATGGCGGCAATGAACGTTTGGACCACGGCAAGAGCAGCGTTCATGATGGCTCCCTACTCCACAGCACATCGAAGTCGCGCGCCACATCCAACACATGAAATGCTCGGCCGATCCCCACACAGAAACCTATGGTGACCGTGAGTTCCAGGATTTCCGGGTCCGTGAAGAGCATCCGCAATCGGACAAATAGTTCATCGCCGATGCCCGTATGGTCTTGAGCGAAGCGTTCGGCGTACTCGATGGCCAACTTTTCCCGAGGCGTGAATGCGTCGGTGGTGGCGTACTGATTGACGAGGTTGTACAGCTCGTCGCTGAGTCCCTGCTGCATCGCCGATGCAGCGCGAGTATTCAGTCAAACAGTGCATTCATTGAGTTGGGCAATGCGCATCCGGGCCACCTCGCGCTCCCGGATGGGCAGGCTGCTGACTTCGTATACCGCCTTGCCCAAGGCATGGACTCCGACGCCCAGATGAGGCGCCAGTGCCCAGAGGCGGGTGGCCTCCAGCCCTTCGCCCTGCGGTACTTCGATCCTTGCCATGGAGCCCCCTCGATGTGTTTGCGATTCGACAACGTCGGAGAAATCTAGGGCGAAACCCGAGAGAAACCAATCGCGCAGTTAATTTCCCGTGCTCACCGTGTTGTCGGTGGTTAGTAATTGACCGGTCAATTCCAGGCTGCTTGACTTACGGTGTCGCCGGTCACAGGACCGTACATCCAGCAGGGGGAAGCATGTCCAGAAGAACGTCCTTGACGGCAGCCGTAGGAGTCGCACTTGCGGCGACCTTGGTGCTGTCCTCTACCACCAGCGCTTTCGCCGCCACCAAAAAGGCAACGAAGAAGAAGAAGCCCACCGCCACCACCGCAGTCAAGGCCGCCACGCCAGGGACCACCGCCGTAGCGGCCAAGGCCGGTTGTACGTTTGCGGTGGACGCCGCGCTCGACAAGTTGAACGGGGCCAATGCCAGTTGGGCCAAGACAGTGTACGAGTGCACTGCCGATTCGCCCCTCAAGGCATCTGGCGATCCCATCGTCATTGGTCTGCAAAATCTCGAAGGTGACCCCCAGGGTTCCTTCCCCGAGTACCGCACTGGTTCGCAGGCCGCCGAGCAGTACATCAACAACGAACTCGGTGGCATCGGCGCCGACTATGTCAACAAGAAGCCCGGTCGACCCATCAAGATCGAGGTCTGCTCGATGGCCGTGAACCCGGCCGACTCGCAGAAGTGTGCCAATGAGTTGGCGGCCAAGAAGCCGTTTGCCGTCTACTCCACCATCAACTTCTTCGGCAATCAGTTCGCCACGTACGCGGCTGCCAAGATCCCGGTCATCGTGGGCACGCCCATCTCGCCATTGGACTTCACCAGTGCCGGCACGTACGCCATTGGCGGCGGTGGCGGCTGCCTCGGTGTTCACAC
>JAYVGK010000229.1:0-2764 GCA_043772215.1 Acidimicrobiales bacterium
CAACGAAGCGCACAGTTGCTGCAGCGACCGTTGGCCGAACTGCGTTTGGTGACATGTCATCTCGGTGGTGGCTGCTCCATCGCGGCAGTCGATGGTGGACGAAGTGTGGATACCACCATGGGGTTCACGCCGTTGGACGGGGTGGTGATGGCGACGCGGTCGGGCTCGGTTGACCCGGGGTTGTTCATTCACCTGCTGCGTACGGGCACCAGTGTCGACAGTCTGGAGGAGATCCTCGAACGACAGTCGGGTTTGCTCGGCTTGTCTGGCGTAAGCGCCGACCTGCGCAATGTGGTGGCGGCCCGTGACACGGGTAACGAACGAGCTCGTTTGGCCATCGACGTGTTCGTTCATCGAGTCGCCGCCGGGGTGGGGTCCATGGTGGCTGCCCTGGGTGGCATTGACGCGTTGGTGTTCACCGGCGGTATTGGCGAACATTCAGATGAGATCAGGTCACGTGTCGCCGAGCGATTCGCCTTTTTGGGGGCTCGGATTCATCACGAAGTCAACCGGGTCGCTGTGGGTGACATCGACGTGTCCGCCCTCGATGCCGACGTTCGTGTGGTGCTGATCGCCAGCCACGAGGAATTAGCCATCGCCCGCTCTGCACACTTGCTGGTGTTTACATGAGCACCTCGGACGAGTGCACCATAGAGGAGGTGATTCCGAACTCATCGGAGTTCGGCAACGGCGCTTCGCGTAGTGTCCACGTGGTGCCCAAACTCATCGGTCCCCGAAGCCAGAGCGAGTTGCTTGAAGCGGTACTGGCCCTCAGCTCGGATCTCGATACACCGAACATGCTGCGCCGTATCGTGGAGGCTGCGGTGGCACTGGTCGACGCCCGATATGGGGCGCTGGGGGTCCTCGATGATTCCGGTACCCGGCTGGCACAGTTCATCACGGTGGGGATCGACGACACCATGCACAAGTCCATCGGTGATCTTCCGGAGGGGCACGGTATTCTGGGTTTGCTCATTGCCGATGCCACCTCGCTGCGTCTGCCTGATTTGCGCAGGCACCCGGACTCATTCGGATTTCCGCCCGAACACCCTACGATGCAGTCATTCCTGGGGGTGCCTATTCGCGTACGCGATGAGGTGTTCGGCAATCTGTACCTCACCGACAAGACCACAGATGACGAGTTCAACGACACCGATGAGGAACTGGCGGTGGGGTTGGCCGCAGCGGCCGGGGTGGCCATCGAGAACGCCCGGCTGCACGCCCAGGTACAGCGTTTGGCCCTGTTGGCCGACCGCGAGCGGATAGCCAGAGACCTGCACGACACCGTGATCCAACGACTGTTCGCCACGGGGTTGTCGCTACAGCGCACCGCTCAATTGGTGCGTATCGACGCCGATTCTGCCATCGCTCGAGTCGAGGCCGCAGTGGATGACCTCGACCTTACGGTGAAGCACATTCGATCGGCCATCTTCAGTCTCGAATCTCCTCGGGCATCAACAGGCCACGGTTTGCGCGACCGTGTCTTGGCATTGGGGGCGGAGGCGGCCGCTACGTTGGGGTTTGAGCCACGCTGCTTCTTCGATGGCCCTGTGGACTCAGGGATCGCCGACGATCTGGCTACTGATTTGGTGGCCACGGTGCACGAAGCGCTGAGCAACGTGGCGCGTCACGCCAACGCCTCACGGGTGCAGGTGGAGGTGGTGGTCACCGACATCGTGGTGGTGCGGGTTGTAGACGACGGCGTGGGACCGCCCGCCGGTGACTCCCCACGTGGCCTAGGGCTCAACAATATGCAAGCTCGCGCGTTGCGCCACGGAGGTCGGTCTGAATTGCGGGCAGGATCCCCCAGAGGCTCGGTACTACACTGGCAATGCCCGCGTAGTTGACGGTGCGCAATGGTTGAAAGGGGACCATAGTCACAGCCGGAAGGGACCAACAGATACTGGTATCGAGGGACGGTTGGTCCAAACTAACTGGCGTGACCATCAAGGTGTTCTTACTCGACGACCACGAAATTGTGCGTCGCGGGTTGGCGGACCTCATTGGTGCCGAGGACGACATGGTGGTGTGTGGCGAGGCCGGACGAGTGGACGAGGCGTTGCTGCGCATCGGGGCCACTTCGCCCGATGTGGCGGTCCTCGACTATCAACTGCCTGATGGAAACGGCGTGGAGGTGTGCCGCGAATTGCGAGACAGCCATCCAGAAATTGCCAGTCTCATGCTCACTGCGTTTTCCGACGATGATGCGCTGTTCTCGGCCATCATGGCGGGAGCGCGCGGGTACGTTCTGAAACAAATCCGAGGCAACGACCTCATCGACTCCATCCGGCGAGTGGCCAAAGGCGAACAACTGCTGGATCCGTCTCTCACCGCTCGGGTGCTGGATCGGCTGCGCACGCCACCCAAGGCCGAGGCCGATCCGTTGGAGGCGCTATCGCCGCAGGAACGCCAAATTTTGACGCTGATTGCCGAGGGCCTCACCAACCGCCAAATTGGTGAACGGCTGTTCCTCGCCGAGAAGACGGTAAAGAACTACGTGTCGTCGGTGCTGGCCAAGTTGGGGATGGAGCGACGTACCGAGGCGGCTGTGTTTGCGGCTCGGTTGGCTGATCGTGCAGCCGACTGACGGACTGTTGGCTTGATTTGTAGGGCCATTCGACCCTGCCGCTGCCGCACCATTGTTCGCCAGGATGGCGTCGCTACCGAACAGGGTCGGTGCGAACGGAGAAATCATGAGTACGCAACGCATCGTGGTTGGCATCGACGGGTCCGAAACCGCTCGTCAGGCATTGGCCTGGGCCGG
>JAYVGK010000230.1:0-7266 GCA_043772215.1 Acidimicrobiales bacterium
GTCCGCCCGAGGGCGAGAGCCCTGATGTGGCGTGGTTCAGTCGGGCCAAGGCCTTGGCCATTGCCGATCCGGGTATTGCCGGTGCCCTCGCTGCGTTGTTGGCCTGAGCGGCTGGCTTTGAGCGTGTGAGCTTCGCCTCGCAGTCATCCGAAGTGGCCCGCATCGCAGCCCGAGTCCTGCGCGCCCAACTTCGTATCGGACCCGGCACCGAAGGCACTACCTGTGTGGTGCTTGATGATCAGGGTCGAATGCTGTTGGTGAAAACTCGCTATCACCGGGGCTGGTCGGCCTGTGGCGGGTTCCTCGACCCCAAAGAGGATCCGGCCGAAGGGATACGACGTGAGCTCACCGAAGAGGTAGGGCTGCCTGCCACTGCGCCAGCGCCGGTGTTGCACCGCAAGCTGACCCGGGCCCGGCATCGTGACTCATTGTTCACCCTGCAACTCGACGGTGACAGCGCCGCCGCATTGCGGGTGTCGAGTTGGGAGCTCCACCAGATCGGCTGGTTCACTCCGTTCGATCTACCCCGCCTGCTCGGCGTCACCGCCACCATGATTTCAAGTTCCTTGGGCATCGTGGAGGTGCAGGACGGTCGGTGGGTGTGGGGCCCGCAGGTGTCAGCCGCGCATGGGCCGGTAGGGTCGCAGCCATGGCCGTGAACCGGGGTGCACCGACTCCACCCGTTGCGCTGCCTGACGCACCGGTGGCGGGCCATCGTCGACTGATGGTCGATGCGCAGCGTGTTGAGGTCGGCGACGCACTGCTGCAACGCCTCCAACAGGTGTGTCTCACCAGTACTGAGATCAACGACCTCGATGAGCACGGTCGCGACTGGTGGCCGCGGTCCGTGGGGTGGGCGGTGGAGAGTCACGCCATTGCATCTCGCCCGGCTGTGGTGGTGCGGCCATCGACCACTGACGAAGTGGCGGCGGTGGCCCGACTGTGCCACGAGGCGCGCGTTCCGCTCACTCCCATGGGCGGCCGCAGCGGGGTTTGTGGCAACTCGTTGCCGGTGCACGGCGGGGTGGCACTCGACCTCACCTCCATGCAAGGCATCGAGGCAGTGGACGACGACAGTCTCACGGTGGACGTACAGGCCGGTACGTTTGGCGACGTGTTCGAAGATACTCTGCGCGCTGATTATCAGCTGACGTGCGGTCATTGGCCCCAATCCATGGCGCTTTCCACGGTGGGAGGTTGGCTGGCATGCCGATCGGCGGGACAGTTCTCCACCCGCTACGGCAAGATCGAAGACATGGTGCGAGGCTTGGAGGTGGTACTGGCCGATGGACGGATCATCCGCACCGGGTACCGCTCTCCACGTGAGGCAGTCGGGCCAGACCTGTCCCAGTTGTTCGTGGGCAGCGAGGGTACCCTCGGCATCATCACTCGGGCTCGTCTGGCTGTGCATCCCATGCCGGCCTGCGAGCAGCGAGCGGCCTATGCATTCGCGTCCTTTGCGGATGGGTTGAACGCCTGCCGCCTGATACTGCGCAACGGCGCCACGCCCGCAGTCCTGCGCCTGTACGACGACCGCGAATCAGCGCGCAGCTACGCCACCGGTAGGCCGGGCACCGCCGAGGCACGCAGTGTGTTGTTGGTGCTCGACGAAGGTCACCCCTTCGTCGTGGCTGCCACCATGAACGTGGTGGATGCATGCGCGCGTCAGGTTGGATCGGAGCCAATGCCGGTGGAACTGGTGGAGCAGTGGATGCATCATCGCAATGACGTCAGCGCGCTGGTCGCCACCGTTCGCAGCGGAGTGGTGGTGGATACGTGTGAAGTGGCGGCGCCCTGGTCGAAACTGGCGGGCCTATACCAGGCTGTCATCGGCGCAGTGCGCGCCATCCCCGGCACCATTTCTGTCAGCTCCCATCAATCGCACGCCTACGCCGATGGCGCCTGCTTGTACTTTACGTTGGCCGGACGCTCGGATGACCCCGACGCCTGGTACCGCGCCGCATGGGACGCCGCCACCTGCACCACCATCGAGCATGGCGGCACCCCATCGCATCATCACGGCATCGGACTCCATCGAGGGCCGTATCTGCGAGCGGCGTTGGGGCCCGCCTTCGAGGTACTCGAGTCACTGAAGGCCGCACTGGATCCGCACGCCATCTTGAATCCCGGCAAGCTCGGTTTCAACAGCGCGTTCGGCAAAGTGACGATGCCATGAAGCAGTCCATCGTCACAGCCCGGGCCGCTTTCGGTGGCGCCGTCACCGGGTGGATCTGTGCCGTGTTCGGGCTGGTGGTGGCGCTGGGACTGGGTGGGGTGCTGTCGTGGAGCGGAGGCACCAAGACCCTGGTGGGGTCAGTGTTCGGTGTCATTGGATGCCTTCTCGGCGGGTTCCGGGCGGGGTTACTGGAACGCAGTGCCCCCCTGTCGAACGGGGCGGCGGCGGGGGGCCTTACCGCGGTGGCATTGGCCATGGTGGGGGTGGTTCAAGACCCATCACGGGTGGGTGGCGTGCTCTTCGGCATCTTCATCGGCGCCTCCTTCGGCACCTTTGGCGCCATGGTGTCCAACATCTCCGCCCGCCGCCCTCGCTAACCCTTCCCTAGGTCTGCGGAGACCGGCACTCCCGTCGATTTCGTGAAAGCGTGAACAGAGTTGAGCGAGTTGCATACAACACGAAGGGGCAACGTTTGAGTCATCTGGTGATCGACGTGGGAACAAGCGGGTTGCGTACGGTGGTGGTCCGCCCCGATGCCACTCTGGCCTTCGAACATCACCAGCGGATGCTGCCCAGCACTCCATGGCAGGGGGCGGTGGAGTTCGATGCGGTGGCCATGGCATCCATCGCCGTCACCCTCGCCGAACGGACCCTCGCCGAGTCTGGTCCCATCGCCAGCGTGGGTATTGCCAACCAACGGGCTTCCACCATCGTCTGGGACGCCGTCACCGGCGTGCCCGTAGGACCTGGAATTGGCTGGCAGGACCTGCGTACTGCGGGCATGTGTCTCATGTTGGGGGCCCAAGGCATCAAGGTGGCCCCCAATGCGTCGGCCACCAAGTTGGCCTATCTGCTCGATACCTACGACGCCGGTCGCGTCCGTGAGCTGCGATTCGGCACGGTCGATACTTGGCTGGTGTGGAACCTGTCGCACGGGGAGGTCCATGTCACCGACGCCACCAATGCCGCCGTCACCGGCCTCACCCGGCTTGGAGCGACCGGGCTGGAATGGGACGCTGCCGTGCTGGGCGCGTTGCGAATCCCAGCCGCCATGATGCCGGCCATCGTTGATTCCTGCGGGGTGATGGCCACCGCCACGGCGTTGCCCGGTGCGCCGCCCATCGCTGGACTGGCCGGGGATCAGCAGAGTTCACTGGTGGGTCAGGGGTGTGTGCGTCCCGGGATGGCCAAAATCACGTTCGGCACTGGCGCCATGCTCGATGCCTGTGTGGGCGACGACCGGCCCGCCGTGGTAGGTCGAGGCTCGGCCGGGACGTTTCCCATCGTGGCGTGGCAGCGCCACGGTCAACCAACGTGGGGGGTGGAGGCCATCATGCTCAGCGCCGGCACGTGTGTGGAGTGGTTGCGTGACGATCTGGGAGTCATCGATGATGCACCGTCGTCGGCCCAGGTGGCGGCCGAGTGCACCACTACCGGTGATGTGTGGTTCGTTCCGGCACTGCTCGGTCTCGGCTCCCCCGTCTGGGATTACGGCGCGCGGGGCACTTTGCTGGGCATCACCCGGGGCACGGGCCGGCCCGAGTTGGTACGGGCAGTCCTCGAAGGCATTGCCCATCGGGGAGCGGATCTGGTGGAGGCGGCCGAGGCCGACGCCCATCTGTCGATCGGAGAGTTGCGCGTCGACGGTGGCATGAGTGCCAATCCCGTGTTCCTGCAAGCGTTGGCTGATGCAGCGCAACGGCCGGTGGAGGTGTCTCCGGTGCTTGAGGCCACTGCGTTGGGTGCCGGATTCCTGGCCGGGCTGGCCACCGGTACATGGGGTTCCATGGACGATGTGGCTGCCTCGTGGCACCCGTCGACGGTGGTGGAACCTGGACCAATCACCGACCGGGATCGTTGGCGAGCTGCTCGGGACAGGTCCATCCAGTGGCTCCCCGACCTCAGCGCGCTGGACTTCTGAGCGAGGGCGCCCGCTTCGCCCCTTAGTTCACATGGACCTGAATGGTGTGCCAGCCCTCCGCTCCGTCAGGGGCCGGTGGCACATAGTCCGACGACTGCGTTTTTCCCTCCCGATCGGTGGCCCGCACCGCAATGGTGTAGTCACCTCGGGTGGCGTTCCAGTCCAACTTCCATTGACGCCACGTATCGATGCCCCCATCGGTGGCCAGTGTCGCCTCCCGCCACTGTTCGCTGGCCCCCACCTGCACCTCCACCTTGGTGATACCGCGATGTTGGGCCCACGCCACGCCCGCCAGCACGGTGGGTCCAGCATCGATGCGCGCATTGTTGCGAGGCACGTCGATACGACTACTGGTCTTCACCGGTGCCAGTTGCGACCAGCCGCGCGGGATCCAATACCCCTCGGCATCGGCAAAGCGCAGCAAGTCGATCTTGGTGAGCCATTTGGTGGCCGACACGTAGCCGTAGATTCCGGGGATCACCAGTCGAACGGGGAACCCGTGGGCAAACGGAAGTGGTTCGCCGTTCATACCCACGGCCACCAATGCATTGCGGCCATCCATAGCAATTTGCTTGGGGAATCCGGACGTCCAGCCGTCAGCCGACGTGGAGAACACCTGCTCCGCTTGGGCCTGTACGCCCGCCTCTTCAAGTAGTTCCTTCAACGGCACCCCCAACCACCGGGCGTTGCCCACCAGATCGCCACCCACCTCGTTGGATACACACATCAACGTCACATCAGCTTCCACCAAGTCACGCTTCAATAGGTCTTCGTATGTGTACGTACGAGGGTGATCGACCAGCCCGCCGATTTCCAACTTCCACGTCCGGGCGTCAATTTTGGGTACCACAAATGCTGTATCAATCCGGTAGAAATCGGCGTTAAGCACCTTCCACGGAGACAGTCCGGGAATGGCGAAGTCCACGCCACTGGCGGGCGGCGGCAGCGGACTCACTGGGCTTGGCAACTCCGCCGCCACGGCCGCTCGGGAGGCCACCGCCCCCTTGTTGCTGGCGATACTGCGTCCACCGGCACCGAACACGGCGGCACCCAGTGCGGACAGCCCGGTATAGGCGAGGAACTTTCGCCTCCCCACCGTATGCGCGCCTATGGCGGCACCGGCGGAACCCACCGGGGCGCTCGGATGATCAAGCAACCACAACAAACCGAGCAGCACGGCTAGGCCGACAGTCGTGGCTGCGATCACCGGTACGGCGTCACCCACCCCACCCACCCGATCGGCCAGCGTGGCCACCACGCCCAGCACCCCGATCATCAGTGCACCTATCACCACGGGACGGCGGCGGCCGCCGGAGCGGGCCCCCACCAGGATCCCGGCCAAGGCCAATGCAACCACGATGCCGATGCCCAACACCTTCTTGTCATTACGACCAAATGTGGAGATGGCCCAGCGCTCCATCCCCCTCGGAACGTTGTCGATTACTGCTCCGGCCACGGCGGTGATGGGTGACGGGCGGTCCATGACCGCAGCCACGAATTCGCCCGCCCCCAGCCCGAAGGCAACGGCGACCAGGCCGGCCAGGCCTCGGTATGGAACAAGAGAGGGTGCATCACTCACCCGTTTATGATCGTCGCGGTTTCAGCCGAAGTGAATCCCGGGTTCTGTGCTGGATCTCAGGTGTGGCGTCACCCCCTTTGGTTGCGACACTGGGAACGCTGGTCGCGACGCTGCGGTGGCGCGCTGCGTGTCGCGACGAACGCGCTAGGTGTCGCGACCGATTCGGAGGGCCAACTCTTGGATCAACGTGTGCGATGCTGACCAAGACGATGAGTTGGCCGGGTGGTCGCGGCACGGGGTCCTTCGGGGCGACCGGGTCGAGGAAGGTCGGGGCTCCATAGGGCAGGGTGCTGGTGAGAGCCAGTGCGGGGTGACCTGTAGGACGTGCAACAGAAAGTAGACCGCCGGTCCTTCGGGGCCGGTAAGGGTGAAACGGTGCGGTAAGAGCGCACCAGCGTCACGAGTGATCGTGACGGCTAGGTAAACCCCACCTGGAGCAAGGCCGAGCAGGGGACGGGCTGCCCGCCCTATGTCCCCGGGTTGGCCGCTGAGATGGATGACCACACAGGCAGCTTCGGCTGCTGGACAGAACCCCGCCTACAGGCCGACTCATCGTCGTTTCAGCCTCTGAGCAGAAACGCCATCCGGCATCGGCGGCCAGGCCGATAAACCGTGCAACGTCACCGAGCATGGCTGGAACGGCCCCACGAGTACGGTCCTCGGAGGTCGAGCAACCGCAGTCGCCCCGTCCCGAGGTGAGATCGAGTACGACGCAGCCCTGGCCATGCAGACCAACATGCTTCTCGCCCGGCTGGCCCAGACCATCTATGCCTGCAGAAGGCGGCGCTGCAACTCCTGCAGGACGGTTGCTCGACCGGCACGCCTGGCAAGTGACATCACTCGGTCAGCACCGAGGCGACGGAAACCGGACTGGACTGGCCTTGCACCAATTTGACGATGAATGCACCACGGGGCGGTCCTCGTCGTGCGAATGGGCAACGCGTGGACCCTTACGCAACTATCGGATTATGAAACGATTCTCCATGTGCTGAAACCCCGACCGGTCAGATCGAAAGGGTCGGCTTTCTGGATGTCGTCACGCTGACGGGCAACGGCTGTGATGGTCCGAGCCATCGGGTGGTCAGAATAGGTTTCGTCGGCGCCGGCCCGCAAGAGCAGTTGATCGTTGGAGATGGCTTGAACCGTTGCGATGCCGTGACTCGACTGAATTGGTTCGCCAAGCGCGAATACCGCATCAGGCGCATCTTGTCCACGCCTGATGCGGTAACGAACTCTTGGTCGTTGGCCCAATCAAATTGGTAATAGATCCAGTTTGTGTCCTCGAACGACGAGTCCAGACTCTCGGCTTTGACGTTGAACGATCCACGCCGCATCTTTCTGCCAGATGAAGCCGTAAGGCAGAACAATCTGCGCCTGGTGTTCTTCGCCGGTGACCGGGTTCTTGAACGTATCGCCCGGACCCTGCCCGTAGCCGCCGGCGCTGAGAGTGAGCGCGACGGACGGTTCAGGTGCGTCCCATGGTGCAGGAAGAACGACATCGGCGATCAGCAGTGGCGCAGGCAAACGGCCTTCGTCGGCGACCACTGGTACGCAGCGGCGGCAACCAGCACCACGCCTGCGAGCTCCGGA
>JAYVGK010000231.1:0-4190 GCA_043772215.1 Acidimicrobiales bacterium
GTGTCCACCCGCACCACCACGGTCCGTACCGCATCGACCCCAGCACGGAGATTGCATCGGGTACGGATCTCGTCGGACAGGAACCGAACTTCGGTGGCCCACGCTGGTTCGTCCACCACCACCACCAACTCCCCGTCGCGCAGGCGCTCCGGATGACAATGATCAGCCACCACTTGGCCCACCACGTGTTCCCATTCCGCGAATACCGCAATTAGCGTGGTTGGTTCCCCCAAGCCCAACCGACGCGACAACTGCCCCAAAGAGTCGGCCACCGGTCGGGCCTCGTCACCCCAACCGTCGGATCGTTGTAGTGGCCGCCACGTCATCGTGCGCGCTCCTGCGCTATTTCATCCACAGAATCCACAGGCTTGTCCACAGGCGAGCGGGTACGGGTCGTGCTGCCGTCGGGTCGCAGTTCCACATCGAGGATCGAGGCTACGGCCATCCCTGCCGGTATGTCGGTGGCAGTGGCAAGTAGGGCTTGACCACCGGGCAGGTTGCGCACCAAGGCGGCACTGCGATTCGGATCAAGCTCAGAGAACACGTCATCGAGTAGCAGTACTGGTGTCCACCCCAACTCCTGGGCCACCAACCGATGCACGGCAAGGCGCATGGCCAGCGCCAATGTCCGTTGCTCGCCCTGCGATGCATGGGTGCGCGACGGCCGGCCCCCCATGGTGAGGGCAACATCATCTCGATGCGGGCCCACCAATGACAGGCCTCGGCGCACGTCATCGGACCGACCCCGCTCCAACGCGCCCGCCAACCCCGCTTCACCACTCCACCAACTCGACACGTAGTCAACTCCCACGATCAGTGGCGCTTCAGCGATGTCGTCGTATGACAACCCCAACAGCGGCGCCACCTTGGCCAACAATGCCGTGCGATCTGCGGCCACGGTGGTACCCACTTCGGCCAACTTGGCATCCCACACGTCCAAGGTCAGGGCCACACTGTCATTGAGTCGGCCTCCTGCTTGCTTGAGCAATGCGTTGCGTTGGCGCAGAACACGATCGAGTTCGTCAATACTCTGACCGTGCCGTGGATGCATGGCAATCAGCGCGTCGTCGAGCCAATCACGCCGCTCCCCCGGTCCCCCCTTCACGAGAATCAGGTCGTCGGGTGAGAAGACGCTTACCCGCAAGACCCCGAGCAGATCCCGGGCTCTGCGCAACGGCTGTTTGTTGACCAGTGTGCGACCCCGGCCAGTGGGAGAGATCTCCGCTTCCAGTAGCACCTCTCGTCGTTCCACCACGGCCTCACCCCGCACGATGGCTCGCTCTGCGCCCAACCGGACCATGGCCTCATTGGGCGCGCCCCGGAACGACTTCAGCGAAGCCAAGTACCCCAAAGCCTCAAGCACGTTGGTTTTGCCCGCCCCATTGCAGCCCTGCACCACCGTGAGCCCGTCTGACAGCGTCAGTTCGGCGGTGGCATAGCTGCGAAAATCACGCAGCCACAGCCGCTGGACCAGCACCGAAAACCGGTCAGGAGACGCGTACTGGCATGAGCAGATACAGGTAGTCCTGGCGTTCCGGCGAACGGATCACAGCCGGCTTCAGGGCATCAATGGTTTCCAGCGTCACCGTGTCGCCCTGGGCCAGGTCGACTCCGGCCAGTAGGAAATCCGGATTGAACGCCACCTGATGCTCCGTGCCCGAGAACGTTGCTTCCACGTCCTCGGTTGCTTGGCCCACGTCCTGGGTGATGGCGATCAACTCCAGCCCGTTCTCCGAGAGTTTCAAACGGACCGGAGTGGCATCTTTGGCCAGGAGCTTCACCCTTCGCAATGCCTCCAGCAATGCCGCTCGGTTCACGGTGAGTTTGTTGGGCAACGACTGCGGAATGAGGTTTCGATAGGGCGGATACTGACCCTCAATGAGCCGAGTGGTGAGCCGGGTGCCCCCCACCTCGAACGCCGCTTCTCGCTGGCCGAGATGCAAAACGGCCTCCCCCGAGCTGCCCAAAAGGCGGGCCAGTTCACCCAACGCCCGACTGGGAACCAGCACTGTCTGGCCCTCCGCCAACACACTCTGGCCCGGCAGATCTCGAACCGCCAGCCGGTATGAATCGGTGGCCACCAGGCGAAGTCCGCCCGCCTCAGCAGCCATCAGCACACCCGTGAGAATGGGCCGGGCATCATCGTGACTGGCGGCCGGGATCACCTGCTTGAGCGCATCAGTCAACTGGGCCACGGCCAATGTGACCCCACCTTCAGCAACCTCACCGATCCGGGGAAAATCCTCCGCCGGCAAGGTCCGCACATTGAAAACCGAGCGACCAGCGGTTATCGAAGCCTGTTCACCCTCGATGGTGATCGACACGGCACCAGGTTCTACCGCCTTCAAAATATCGCCGACCAAGCGAGCAGGCAACACACAGGTGCCGTCCTCGCCCCGAGCCACGGTGGTGGCAACATCGATGGTCAGATCGAGATCCGAGCCCGTGAGCCGGAGATCTTCGCCACTCAACACGAGACGTACCCCCGACAAAACGGGCAGCGCACTGCGACTGGCCACGGCCCGCGCTGCAGTGCCGAACGCCTCAGCAAGTACATCTCGCTCACAACGGAACTTCACGAATGCCCTCCTAGGGCCGAGATTGCGGGCCGGGCGTGTGGAGAACCGCAAACCCTCTTCTTCTTCTCTAAAGAGATATATATCTGTAGTGATAACAGTAGGGCCTGTGGATTGTGGACAACATGATGTTTGGGCAGTTCAGCGCGCTTATTGTTGTCCGAGTGTCGTCCCCAACCCGGCGCGATAGCACTGTGGGGGCCAACCCTGCCTGTGGGTGACGGTGCGGTTACCCACAGATATGACGAGATATCCACCGGTTTATCCACCTGTCCGGATGATGCGTACGAGTTCCGTCACTTGGTCGTAGATGGCCCTGCTCTCCTGCATCTGAGTGCCGATTTTCTCCACGGCATGGATGACCGTGGTGTGGTCTCGCCCACCGAACTCTCGCCCGATCATCGGGTAGGAAAACTCGGTGAGTTCACGGAATACGTACATGGCCACCTGTCGAGCGGTGACGAGTGGCCGGCGCCTGCTCTGTCCGGTGAGCTCCTCCACGTCGAAGCCGAACATCTCCGCAGTGGCTTTCAAGATCACCTTGGCGGTAATGGGACGAGGTTCAGCAGACGACAGTAAGTAGTTGAGGATCCGCCTTTCCACTGTGGTGGGGTCAAGCACCTCACCGGGACCGAGGTTCAGGCTGGCCCACGCACACACCCGGTTGAGTGCCCCTTCGAGTTCGCGGATGTTCTCTTTGATATGGGTAGCTATAAAGGTGAGCACGTCATCGGGAACGTGAACACGTTCTCGATCGGCCTTCTTGCGCAGAATGGCCAGGCGAGTTTCGAGCTCAGGGGGCTGGACGTCGGTGATGAGTCCCCACTCGAATCGACTTCGGAGTCGATCTTCCAACGACGGGATGGATTTGGGTGGCCGGTCCGAGGAGATGACAATTTGGCGGCCGCTCTGGTGAAGGAAATTGAACGTATGGAAGAACTCCTCCTGGGTTCCTTCCTTTCCCTCCATGAATTGGATGTCATCAATCAACAACACATCGCAGTCGTCGCGGTAGCGACGCTTGAATGCAGCCGTGGTGTTGGTCTTGATGGCGTCGACGAACTCCGTGACGAACGTCTCGGTGGAGACGTAGCGGACCCGGCTGCTGGGGTAATTCTGTCTCACATAATGGGCAATGGCCTGCAAAAGGTGAGATTTGCCGAGGCCCGAATCGCCATAGATGAACAGCGGGTTGTAGGAGCGAGCTGGGGTTTCGGCCACCGACATGGCGGCGGCGTGAGCGAATCGGTTGGATGACCCGATCACAAAATCCTCGAACGAGTATCGAGGGTTGAGGACGAGATCCCCCCGGCTGTCCGGTCGCGGTTCCACTCGGGGTGCCTGACTGGAACCAGCAAATGGCCCGCGGTATTGCGTGATGTCAATGACGTTCTCTGACGTGTTCTCGACGCCGGGGTGACTCTCAGCCACCAGATACTGGGGTTGGGTGACAGAACCCATGGCCACCACCGCAGCAGTGGCCGTCTCCGGCACGATCTCGATGACCACCTCGTACGGCCGGCCGGCCACCTCTTGGAGAACCGAGCGCAGCAATGACAGGAAACGCGACTCGATGCGTTCCTTGATCACCGAGTTGGCCACTCCGATGACCAG
>JAYVGK010000232.1:0-18254 GCA_043772215.1 Acidimicrobiales bacterium
GGGGCTTTGCCATCACCCTCTTGGATGGCCGAGCGCAGATCGCCGGTGACACAGATGTTGTGATCCCCAATCTTGAGGATGGTGTCGCCTACTACCAATTTGGTGTCGGCCGGGCTGCCCTTCAGCACCTGTACGACCTTGGCGCCCGCACCTTTGCCATCACGGCCGAGATAGCGCAGCGCCACCAACGCAGCCACCTGTTTGGAATCGTCCATCATCTGCAGGTTGACTTGCATCTCGTCTTTGGGGCTCACCGGATACACCGAGGCGTATGACTTGGCATCGCTGTTCGGATCGAGCCATACCCGCAGGAGGGCGATCGGCGTGAGGCGGGGAGTCACTCCCACCGCAGCCAGAAAGATGCGACCCTTGGGCGGGTAGTCGGTGCTGCCGGTGATCGTGATGCGGTCCCGCAGATCAGTGGCGCCCCCCGGCACGTAGGCCACGTAGTCCAGGTGATACGCCGATCCCACGAACAGCCCAAGGATCAAGAGGGCCCCGATCGCACTACCGATGATGGGCCACCAACCCAGTTGTCGGCGGCGTTGCACGGCTTCGGGGATCACCGGGCGAGCCTGCCACGCCAACGGCCCCAAGCGGCAAAGTGCGCTCAGGCCGATTTTTGACGATCCCACCAGCGACAAGAATGGGTCAAACGTCCATTCTGGCAACAGAAGATCCCCGAATAGCCTCTTTTCCCGAACAAGAGCCCCCGATGAATCCGTTCTTGTTGGGGTTGGGGTGGGTGTCGACGTGGGTGCCGAGTGGGGGTTACACCGGTAGGTTGGCGTTATGTGTGAGCCCGCTTCCAATGACGCAGGCGAACGCCGTCGAACGGTGGTGATGGCCGGCTATCTGGGGCACGCCGAGGTGGCCGAAGCAGCCACGCACGACGATGATCCGTCGGTCCGGGTGGTGGCGCTGGGAGCGCTTCAACGCCTCGGCACGCTGACGGTTGCCACCCTGGAAACGGCACTCACCGACAATCCGAGCGTGGCCCGACGAGCCGCCGAACTGGCCGCCACGCACCCCGGTGACCTCGATGCTGCGCTACTGACGGCCCTGGTTGGCTCCGATGCGTCGGTTGCTGAAGTGGCCGCGTGGGCCCTGGGCGAACGCCATGAAGATGCCGAGCACGACGGACCTTTACGGGTGAACACGGCTGGCGTGGTGGCGGCCCTCATCGCCGTGGTGGACTCGCATGCCGATGCCTTGTGCCGGGAGTCAGCAGTGGCGGCTCTGGGGGCCATCGGCCATGAAGACGGCCTGGTGGCGATCCTTCGGGCCACATCGGACAAAACCACCGTTCGTCGCCGAGCCATCATTGCGCTGGCTTCCTACGATGGCCCGGAGGTTGACGCCGCATTGCTGCACGCCCTCGACGACCGGGACTGGCAGGTGCGTCAGGCCGCTGAGGACCTATCGGCCATCACCGACGATGGTCCATAAGCACGAATCGTAGGGATTCATAGTTCTCCACGCACCGCCCGGCCCCGAGCACCACGCACTCCAACGGGGCCGCCACAGTGTGTACCGGCACCCCGGTGACCTGGCTGAGACGCTGATCCAACCCGCGTAACAGTCCTCCTCCGCCCACGAGGTGGATGCCGTTCTGGATGACGTCTTGGGCCAATTCGGCCGGGGCCTGACCGAGACAAGCCACTACTGATGTACAGATGGCGCTCACCAGTTCATCCACTGCTTGGCGTACTTCGGCAGGGCTGAGCAACACGGTCTTGGGCAATCCGCTCATGAGCTCTCGACCGCGAACCTCTGCGCGCGTACCATCTTCGTCAGTGGGAGCAGCGGAACCGATGGCGATCTTGATTTCTTCGGCAGTACGTTCACCTACCGCAATACCGTAAGTACGCCGAATATAGGTCTGCACGGCCGCGTCGAAATCGAATCCGCCCACCCGGATGGCCTGCAACGCAACCACGCCGCCCAGTGAGATGAGGGCCGTTTCCGAAGTGCCGCCGCCGATGTCCACCACCATGGAACCCATGGGTTCATGCACCGGCAATGACGCTCCGATGGCCGCCGCCATGGGCTGCGGAATGAGTTGGGCGTCGGCAGCGCCAGCTCGTCTGGCGGCTTCGGTGACGGCTCGCTTCTCGACCTCCGTGATGGCCGAGGGAACACAGATGAGCACTCGGGGTCGGTTCAAACGGCTGACCCCTACGCGCTGAAGCAGCAGACGAATCATGCGCTGCGTGATGTCGTAGTCAGTGATGGCACCTTGGCGCAGCGGTCGCACCGCAACGATGTAGCCGGGTGTGCGCCCGATCATCTGCCATGCCTCGCTGCCCATGGCCAGTACTTCGTTGTTGAGACTGTTGAGGGCGATGACGCTGGGCTCGTTGAGAACGATGCCCTCACCCCGTGCGTACACGAGTGTGTTGGCCGTACCCAGGTCAATCGCCAGGTCCCTAGCCAGACCTGCCCCCTCGGCGGTCGTCGGAGCGGCCGGCTCGCCGGTCACGGTCCGGATCGAGAGCTTCGAGCCCGCGTTGGAACTCCCGCATACCGGCCTCAATGGAGGACGGACGCCGGTTGCGATACACGTTGACACCAATGACGAGTGCCGCCACCAATATCGGCACCACCAAAAACAACAGAACGCTCATAGCTAGGCCCTTCCGCCGGGAACGCCGGATTTGGTGTGAATTTCCGTATGGGATGAAGTGATGAAGTCCACGTCGGAGGTCGCCAGACCCCAGTCTGTACCGCCCGACCAGTGCTCGCGTTTCCAGATTGGAACGGTGGCCTTCAACTCATCGATGCCGTAGCGCGCCGCCTCGAACGCCTCCGGTCGATGGGCTGACGACACGGCAACGATCACCGATGGTTCGGTGACGGCCAGGGAGCCAATGCGGTGCAGCAGCGCAATACGACCGATGCCGTCGTGATCAGCGCGGATCTTGGTGGCAATGGCTGCCAGTCGCGGTACCACCTGGGACTCGTATGCCTCGTAGTCGAGCATCGACACTCCCGGCCGCCCCTCGGCGTGGTCACGAACGGTGCCGCTGAACAACACCACGGCACCGCATTGCGGCCGGACCGTCCAGTCGTAGACCATACCCACCGGCAGTACTGAGGAGGTGAGCGCCAACCAGTCGTGACCAGTGTCCGGCGGCGCCAACACACCGAGAGAATCACTGTTTGTCACATTCATCATGCTAGGCGTCAACGCGCTCGCCGGAACCGGCGGACCACGGCGGTGACCGCTAGCACTCCAAGGAGGCCGAGGAGCGCCACCGCAGCCAGCGTTACTTCTTGGCGCCGTCGAGCAAACAAGGTGGCAAAGCGGGACGGCTTCCTACTGGCCACCACCGTTTCTTCCGACGTGCTGTGTGGTATCCAGCCCGTTGCGCGCAGGCGGTCGTTGGCCACCACCCAGGGGCTGCGGGTCCAGGCCACTGCCCCCTCGCGTCGATTTCGTCCCTCGAACAGGTCGCGTACATGGACGCCGAAGGACACCACCCGGTCCCCCACCTTGCCCGGCAGGGGCACGCTCACCGTGGTGCCCAGCAACGCCGGGGCATCTTCACCCCGGATCCAACTGTCCGGGGACACGTTGTAGGGCCCATCGAGATGATGGGCCGCGCTGTGCAGTACGGCACTGGCCAAGTCGTCGAGGTGGAGGAACTGCATGGCGGGCAGCGCCTGGATCACCCTGTCGCCGATACCGGGACGCACGGCTCGGAACAACCAGCCGCTGACCCCCGTCACCGATGGACACACCGCAGGCCTCAGGACAGCCACCGTGGTGCCGGGATGCTCGTCTCGCCAGTGGCGCGCCACTTGCTCGAGCTCGGCCCGGGAGGCGGCAAAGGCAAAACCCGGATTCGGGCGCAACGGCGCATCCTCGGTGAGGGGTACGGGATTGTCGGCCCAGGCGCCGTACACGGTGGCACTCGACAGCAGCACCACATGCTTGATCCCAACTACGGCCGCAGCATCCAACACCCGATGCACAATGGCCATCTCGGCCAAGGCCGACGCCTCGGCCGAGCCGCTGGTGTCGACGTCGATGGCGGCGAGATGAACAAGTACGTCAGCACCTTCGAACAGCGACGCCACGTCGCCACTGGCGAGGTCAGCCACAACGTGGCGCAAATTGGATCCTGATTGGAACGGCCGGGACCCGGAATCACGATCGACGGCCAGAACCGAGGAAAAACCTCCATCGGAGTGCTCCACCCAGTGGGACAACACCCGTCTACCCAACGCTCCTGCTGCACCGGTGACCACAAGCTTCTCCACCGCCCTACCATGCCATGTTGGTGAATGAAGCTGATGATGGTGCCGACGGAGATCTCCCGCCCGATCCGTTCGGGCCCGGTGATCCGTTTCCCGTGAGCTCCGAAGCCGAATCAGTCGGCGACCGGTCCGGCCCGTCAGACGCTGGCGCCTCGCCATTTTCCATGTTTGGATCCATGTTCGGCGACTTGGCAAAGATGATGGGGGCTCAGGGTCCCATGGCCTGGGATGCGGCTCGCCAAGTGGCGTTGTTCGCCGCGACTGACGGCACCGTCGAACCCAATCCCGAGCCATTGGAGCGGATCCGCCTCGACGAATTCGTTTCTATCGCACAGCGCCATCTCAGCGAGATCGGTGGCATCGAGGTATCAGGATCCGGGGGGATCACGGTGGTCACCCTTACCAGGGCTGGCGCCGCCGCCGAACTACTCGATCATCATCGTGTGTTGCTGGAACGCCTGGCGTCGTCGCTGGCTGGCTGGCGTCCGCCTGATCTCAGTTCTGATGCCCAGAGCCCCGAAGCGATGATCGCCGGGCTGTTGGGAGCGGTGGGGCCGTCGCTGTTGGGGATGCAGATCGGGTCGATGGCCGGCCATCTGGCCCGACGTCACTTTGGTACCTACGACCTTCCCCTCCCGCGCCCCGCAGGCGATCGTTTGGCTTTCATCCCCGCCAATATTGCTGCGTTCGCCACCGACTGGAGTTTGCCGGTGGACACCCTGCGGATGCGACTTGCCATCGGAGAACTGGCGCGCCATGCGGTACTGCGAATTCCCCATGTCAGCGCTCGATTCAACGAATTGCTCAGCGCCCATGCCAGTGGATTTCGCCTCGATATCGAGGCCATCGGCGAGCAATTCGCGTCGCTCGACCCCAGCGACCCGGCCTCCCTGCAGCGGGCCATGGGCGACCCGCAGGCGCTGTTGGGGGCGGTGAGCACACCGCAACAACGTCAAGCGGCCGAGGCCATCAGCACCCTGGTGACGGTCATCGAGGGCTGGGCCGAACATGTGGCTGGGGAAACCGCCACCCGATTGCTGGGCGGTGACAAACGAGTGGACGAAGCACTCAAACGCCGCCGGATCGAAGCCCACGATGGCTCACGTTTGGCGGGAAGCCTGTTGGGGGTCACGTTGGATCAGGCGCTGACGGAGCGCGGCGCAGCATTCGTGGCCGGTATCGTCCATCGCTCTGGACTGTCGGCCGCAGCCGATCTATGGGCCGCTCTGGCGAACCTGCCCACCCCGGCTGAACTCGACGCTCCTGGCCTTTGGCTGGCGCGAGTGGAACTCCAGCACTGACGCTCAATCAGTGATGCTCAGTCATCTTCGCCGTGCCAAGCCCGTTGGGCATTGCGCCGCGCTGGCCTTGTCCATCGATCTCCCACGGCGCGTCGCCTCAGGCGCATCCATTCCAACGCAGGCTCGCCGATGACCGACACGGCAAGGGCGGCGACCATGGCTAGGGCAATCATGGCGAACCCCACAGAACGCGGAATCGACACCGCTACGGGGAGCAGCGCGCCCAGTACCCACACCAGTTGGAATCGGGTTTCATAGCGGGCAAACGTGGTGCCGCGCTGGTCGGCGGCACCGTCGCGTTGCACGATGGAGTCGAACGCCAGACGCCCCACAGACCCCGCCATTCCGGCCATCCCGGCAACAATGGCAGCGGCCGGTCGACTGGCGGCCATGGATGCAGCACCGGCCGCCACTGCCACCGACATTAGGGCGCCCACAATCATGTGCTGCTCGGAGGTCCGGCGCTGCAATCGCATGGCCAGCAACGCCCCCAGTTGGATGCTGATACCCGCAGAAGCAGCTACCAGGCCGGACCACCACAGTGGGGCACCCGCTCGACGGAACGAGAACAGCACCAAGAACGTGAGGAACCCAATGACCCCGCGCAACGTAGCCACGGCAAATGCGCTGACCCGCACCACCGCTTGGCGACGAGCGGCATCAACCTTGACGAGTGGATCGTGGGCATCATTCACGTCGATGACTGGCCCCGGTGCCCGATTGGCGGCGTGGGCATCCCGGGCCCGGATACGGACCCGAAGGGCCAGAACAGAAGCACCGACGAACACCAGGAACCCCAGCCGTAGGACCCACGACGACCCGGCAAATTTTGCCAACAGCCCGCCGGGTAGCAATGCCGCCATACCGCCGAACCCGGCGATCAATGACAATCGTGAGTTGGCCTGCACCAGTTCGGCATCGCTGTGCACCACGGCTGGCACCAACGAACTACGGGCCACGGCATAGGCCTTGGCTGCCACCAGCGCGCCGAACGCCTCGGGGAACAGCAGCAGACTGTGCAAATGCCCGGCCATCATCATGCACAGCACCGCCCGGGCCGCAGCCGAGCCGAACAGCACCCAGTGCTGCTCGCCGGAAATACGGTCGATGAGGGGACCGATGAATGGAGACACCACCACGAACGGGGCCAGGCTGAGCACTAAGTACAACAGCACCTTGCTTTTGGCAGCATCAGGCGAAATGGAGAAGAAGAGCGAACCTGCCAACGCCAACGTAACCAGGGCATCGCCGCCCGCCATGGCTGCATGCACCACACCGAGACGCCCAAATGCACCAGTGGGCAGGCGAAACTGGATTGACGCCATTTGCAGCGGGCGCCAGCCCTCCTCTGCTGCCGGTGCGTTCCGGACGTTCACAGCAGAAGTGTAGGGCCGTCAGCGACTGAACTCAGCGTGGTGGGGGCACGTACACGGCGGAGGCAAAACGGGCCCCGGCCTTGTCCGCATCGAGTACCCAGATGGATCCCTTCTGGCACTTTGGATCCTTGCCCAACTCCAGCCCATCGGCGCGTACCAATGAGTCCAAGATGCCCGGAATGATGTCGCCGTGGCTGCACAACACTGCATCGGTGTCGGTGAGGGACCGAACCAGAGCAATGGCGGCCAACGGCGACCCTTCAGCCAGCGACTCGTCTACCCGCAGTTGTAAACCGGGATGCTCACCATGGCGACGGGCGGCCAGGGGCGCCAACGTTTCAATGCAGCGCTTGAATGGGCTGCTGAGAATGTGGGTCAACGCCACCTCGCCGAGCATGTCCACTAGGTCGGCGGCTTGGCGACGGCCTTCGGCGGTCAGCGGTCGCGATTGATCGGTCCCGTCCCAATGACTGCGGGTGCCAGCTTGCGCGTGACGGACCAGATACAGCGTCATGTGGTGGCCTTGGCTCGGGTGAGGGCGCGCTGTTGTAGTTCACGCTGCGAATCGACGGGGTTTTGTGGGTCGAGCGGGGTACACCGGGTCCATGTTGCGTCGGAACCCAGCGTCCAGGCCAGTACATCGTCGGCCATCTGTACGTCGATGATTTCGTTCAGCTCCGCTTGCGCTGCTTCGTGGATGATGGGTACCAGCGCTTCGACGCGCCGGTCGAGGTTGCGAGGCATCATGTCGGCTGATCCGATGAGCCACAGCGGTTTGGCGGCGCCTCCACCATTGGCGAAATGGTAGATACGAGCGTGCTCCAAGAAGCGACCCACAATTGAACGTACGCGTATGTTCTCGGACAACCCCAGTACCCCGGGACGCAAACAGCACACGCCACGCACGATGAGCTCAACCGTGACCCCCGCAGCACTGGCGCGATACAGCGCCTCGATAATGGGCTCATCAGCCAAGCTGTTGAGCTTCAACACAATGCGACCAGCCGGTCTATCGGACTGCGGCATTTCCCCTTCGATGAGTTCGATCATCCGGGCTCGCATGTCTGGAGGTGCAGTAATGAGTCGCTCGTATGCAGTGGGACGGGCGAAGCCGGTGAGGGAGTTGAACAACTTGGTGAGGTCGGCACCGAGAGATCGGTCGGCGGAAAACAGTCCTATGTCCTCATACATTTGCGCCGTGGAGGAGTTGTAGTTGCCGGTGGCCACGTGGCAGTAGCGGCGCAGACCTTCGGCTTCTGAGCGCACCACCATGGCCACCTTGGTGTGAGTCTTGAACCCAACCACCCCGTAGGCAACATGGACCCCCGCTTCTTCGAGGGCGCGGGCCCAGGCGATGTTGGCCTGCTCATCGAAACGGGCCTTCAACTCCACCAGTACCGCCACCTGCTTGCCACGCTCGGCGGCGTCGATGAGTGCGCGTACCACCGGCGAGTCACCCGACGTGCGGTATAGCGTCATCTTGATGGTGAGTACTTGCGGGTCGAGAGCGGACTGGCGGATGAACCGCTCCACCGACGTGGCGAAACTGTCGTAGGGGTGATGGACCAGCACATCGGCGCGGGTCATGGCGGCGAACAGATCTCCTTCCTCATCGGGGGGTGCGGCCAGTTGTGGCCGGGTGACGGGTATCCATGGTTCGTCCTTGAGATCCGGGCGATCTTGGCGATACAGCGACCACAGCCCTCCGACATCGACCAGACCATCCACGATGGTGACATCGTCGTGCTCCAACTCGAGTTCCTCGCGCAGCAACGACAACACCTCGTCTGGCATGTCGCTGACCACTTCCAAGCGCACCGCCCGGCCGAAACGCCGTCGTCGAAGTTCCATCTCCACGGCCGCCAACAAATCGTCGGCCTCTCCTTCGGCCACGGTGAGATCGGCATTGCGGGTAACTCGAAATGGGTACGAACCCTCGATGGCCATACCGGGAAACAACGCCGACAATTCAGCGGCAATGAGCAGTTCCAGCGGAAGAAGTCGCTGTGCCTCCCCGGTGCTGACAAACCGTGACAGCAGCGGCGGAATCTTGACCCGGGCGAAGCGTCGCTCCCCAGTGACCAGATCCCGCACGACGGTGGCCAAGTTCAAGGAGAGATTGGAGATATAAGGAAACGGGTGTCCGGGGTCAACCGCCAGCGGCGTGAGCACCGGAAAGATGCTGTCGTCGAAGATTTGGCGCAGCGCCGTCTGCGTGTCTGGCTGCAGCTGATTCCACGTGGTGATCTCTATACCTTGATCGGCCAGAGCAGGCAGCAAATCATGCGTCAGCAACATCGACTGCGCGCTCACCAATATGGTGACTGCGGCGGCAATGTCTTTGAGTTGCTGGTGAGGCCGACGGCCGTCAAGCGACCGAGCCACCACACCAGCAGCCTGTTGATCCTTCAAACCAGCAACCCGGACCTCGAAGAACTCATCGAGGTTGGAGCTGAAGATGGCGCAGAACTTGATGCGCTCCAACAGCGGCACAGTGACATCAGAGGCCAGTGCCAATACCCGTGCGTTGAAGTCGAGCCACGACAGTTCATGATTAAAAAAACGGCTGTCGTCTTGCAGACCCTGCCTGGCCAGCGCGGTCTGCACCGGAATCACGAGTGTAGGAAGCGAGCGGCCGACGGCGAAACGGCTCAGCTGGTGGAGTCCGGCAGCCCGAAGTCCCAATCCACCTGGATGTTCTCACGTTCGGCATCGGTCATGACCCGGTCACGATTGCGACGAAATTGGGGGTCGTGGAAGGGGAGCAAAACCAAACGAGCTTGGGCTCGCATGCGGAACTCCTCCACCAATGCCCTGTCACCGAACACGGATTGAACATCCCAGTGGGGAGCAACGGGGCCGAGGTACACGATTCGAACGTGAGCCAACGGTTGGGTGGCAGTGGAGGTGTTGTCGGTCATCGACATGGAGTGCTACTCACCCTTGACCTGTCGTTCGACTGCGGATTTCTCCGCCATCCGCTCGGCCACCAACTTGTCGATACGTGCCTCCTCGACCAACTTGGCTGCTTGGGCTTCCTTGTCGGCAGCCTTGGCCGCAAGCTCCGCTTGGGTGCTGCTGTCCTTGATGCCGTCCTTGAACTCCTTGGACGCCTCGCCCAGTGATCGAGCCAGCTTGGGAAGTCGGGTTGCCCCGAACAGCAGCATGACAATGACGAGGATGATGATGAGCTCGGTTGGCCCCAGATTCATGCCGTAAGCGTACCCCCGATGACCGGTCCCCTGTTCCCCGTCTTTTGGGGCCCAGAACAGGCGTTGAATCCAACGATCGAAGCCCGCCTGGTGAGGGCGGGCTTCGATGGGGAAGGTTTCACCACGTGTGAAACGGGTGCCTCTCGGATGTTTCCGCCGGCGCTAACTTCGCCAGTAGATCGGTCCGAACGGATGTGTGACTATGCGCTGGCAGTGACCCCAGGGGCAGAGCGGCGGGCCAAGGCACGACTGCGGCGGACCTTGCGGCGCTCCCGCTCCGACAGGCCTCCCCAGATACCAAATTTCTCGCCGTTGGCCAGGGCGTACTCCAAGCAATCGGTGCGCACCACGCATCCACGACACACTTCTTTGGCTTCACGGGTGGAGGCGCCGCGCTCCGGGAAGAACAGTTCCGGGTCCACCCCCATACAGTTCGCCTTGTTCTGCCACGCCTTGGCGGCGAGGTCGAGATCGGGGACCCCACGAATCACTGGCCAGCCTCCTTCAATTGATGTTTGGTAGATGCCAAGCCGCCTCAGGGCAAGCTCAATATCTAACGGAAATGTGAAAGCGGTAGTCCCGCACGATGAAAGGTCAGCCGGTTGGGTGTGCGGTTTGTCACATCGTTGGAATTACAACTGCGTCATTGTTCACGTTATGTGCGCTCTTGGCAAGCGGGACTAGTCCCAATTTCGCTGTTTTCGGTGGTCAATGGATGCTGGGAGGCGAGAAAACACCGCTGAAGCCGACACCGAGTTCCAAAGGACCTAGGATGTTGTGTCCGCTCATTGCTTGCCGCATCCATGGCGAGCTCGGTGCGGCGAGCTCAACATCGTGGTCGGGACGTGCCCGTCCACTCACCACAAGGGGAATCTTTACATGATCAAAACCAGGGGAGCGATCGTGCTGATCAGCACGCTCGCCGTATTTGCCACCGCATGTGGCAGCAAGTCCAAAAGCGCCGACACCACCGTGGCTGGAGCCGACACCACGGTTGCCGCCGCCGAAACCACCGCTGTTGGCGGTACTGACACCACAGCCGCCGCAGCCGCAGACACCACCGTCGCCGGCGCTGCCACCACTGTCGCAGCCTCTGCTGCCACCACGGTTGCTGCTGCTGCTGCCGCTGGAGGCGGAGGCAAGGCCGGATTCATCCTGCCTGACTCCAAGTCTTCAGCTCGTTGGGAAGGCTTCGATCGTAAGTTCATCGGCGCCGCTTGCACCGCTGCTGGTATCGAGTGCGACATCCAGAACGCCGAGGGCGACAAGGCCAAGATGGCCACCATTGCCGATCAGATGATCACGAGTGGCGTGAAGGTTCTCGCCATTGTCGACCTCGACTCCGAGTCAGGTGCTGCCATCCAGAAGAAGGCAGCCGATGCTGGCGTCAAGAACATCGACTACGACCGCCTCACGCTCGGCGGCGCCGCTGACGCATATGTGAGCTTCGACAACGTCGCCGTGGGTACCGCTCAGGGCGAAGGCATCATCAAGTGCCTCGGTGGAGCCGACGCAGCCAAGGGCAAGAAGATCATCCAGCTCCACGGATCCCCCACCGACAACAACGCCACGCTGTTCAAGCAGGGCTACCAAGACGCCATCAAGTCTTCAGGCATCGTCACCGTTGCCGAAGAGGCTGTTCCGGATTGGGACAACACCAAGGGTGGCCAGATCTTCGAGCAGTTGCTCACCAAGGCTGGCGGCAAGGTCGATGGCGTGCTCGTGGCCAACGACGGTTTGTCACTTGCTGCTCAGGCTGTGCTCACCAAGAACGGTCTCACCATCCCGACCACTGGCCAAGACGCCACCCGTGACGGCCTCGCCGCCATCCTCAAGGGCACCCAGTGCATGACCGTGTATAAGGCTGTCAAGGCCGAGGCCGAGGGCGCTGTGGCCACTGCCGTTTCGTTGCTCAAGGGCGAGAAGCCCACGGCCGCCACCACCATCAACAACAAGACGGCTGACATCCCCTACGTGCAGATCCCCGTCAAGGCGATCTACAAGGACAACGTGAAGGACGTCGTTGCTGATGGCTTCGTCACCAAGGAAGAGCTGTGCACCGGTGACATCGCCGCCCTGTGTACGGCTGCTGGCATCAGCTGAACCTGATCCAACTGCTGCTCGCTAGTGGTTGACGAGCCCGCCGCAACGGCGGGCTCTTTCGCGCCCCGTCCCTCACTCAGTGTCCACCAGTGACGCTCAGCACGTACGGCGTGGATGGGCTAGAAACTCTCGTTGTCACACCATTGAAGCCAGAAAGTACGAGTCACTGTGCCTGAACAACCGATTCTGGAGCTTTCCGGAGTGAACAAGAGTTTCGGTCCGGTGCATGTGTTGCACGATGTGGACCTGCAGGTGTTTCCGGGCGAAGTCACCGCACTGGTGGGCGACAACGGTGCCGGCAAATCCACCCTCATCAAGAGCATCACCGGCATCTACCCCGTGGACACCGGCACGTTCAGCTTTGAAGGTCGACCGGTGTCGATCAGTGGACCAAAAGATGCGGCGGCCTTGGGTATCGAGGTGGTGTACCAAGACTTGGCGCTGTGCGACAACCTCAACATCGTGCAAAACATGTTCTTGGGCCGTGAGCGTAAGAAGATGGGCTTGCTCGATGAGCGCGCCATGGAACAACTGGCTCGCGACACGTTGGCCAGCCTGTCCGTACGCACGGTGAAGAGCGTGCGGCAACCCGTGTCGTCGCTGTCGGGGGGGCAACGCCAAACAGTGGCCATTGCCAAGGCAGTGTTGTGGAACTCCAAAGTGGTGATGCTCGACGAGCCCACGGCGGCACTCGGCGTGGCCCAAACCGCTCAGGTACTCGACCTCGTTCGACGTCTTGCCGGTCAAGGGTTGGGGGTGGTGCTCATCAGCCACAACATGAACGACGTATTGCAGGTGGCCGACCGCATCGCCGTGATGTACCTCGGGCGAATGGCCGCCGTGGTGCCGAGCGAGGGAACCACACGTGAGCAACTGGTGGAGCTCATCACATCCGGCCAATCCGGTTCGCTGGGGCTGAAGCGGGCCGAGGAGGCAACGGTATGAGTGCAAGCGAAGCGAACAAGGATTACCGGGTGAGCACCAAAGCGAAGCGGCGGGCCGCAACCCCAAAGGGCACGGTATGAGTGCGAGCGAAGCGAACAAGGAGTACCGGGTGAGCACCAAAGCGAAGCGGCGGGCCGCAACCCCAAAGGGCACGGTATGAGTTCCGGCGATACGTCGACGTTGGCCACTACCGGTTTCGCCAGCGATAGTGAGCGCCAAACGTTTGCCACGGCGGCGTCGGCCTATTGGTCCCGGCTACGAAGTGGCGAGCTCGGTGCCATCCCGGCCATTCTCGCCATTGCCGTGCTGGTGGCCGTGTTCGGCACCGCCCGACCGGACTCGTTCATGTCAGTGCGCAACCTCGGCAACCTGTTGCAGCAGGCTGCGCCCATCATGGTGATCTCCATGGCCGTGGCCTTCGTGCTGCTGCTCGGCGAGATCGACCTCGCCGCCGGGTTCACGGCCGGTGTCACGGCTGCCGTGTTGGCCACCAAGCTGCGAGCGTCCTGGGGCCTCCCCAAGACTTTGCTGTTGTGCGCAATGGTGGCGCTGGCCCTCGGCTTGTGGACTGGTTTCTTGGTGGCGCGAGTGGGCATCCCGTCGTTCGTGGTGACCTTGGCCAACTTCCTCAGCTTCCAGGGCATCTTGCTGCTCATCACCAAAGAGGGCGGCACCATCGGCATCACCAACAACACGGTGAACTCGATCGAGGGCGGCAATCTCCGACCGCTGCTGTCGTGGATTGCTTTGGCGTTGGGAGTGGCGGGTTTTGCTCTGACCCAGATCATCCGGCAACGCCACTCTCACGGCACCATCCCGTTGAGCGTTGTGATGGCCAAGATCGTGGGGCTGGCGGTGATCGGCGCTCTGTTTGTGCAGGTGCTGTCATCCAATCGAGCCTTCGAAGGGGCAAAGAGGAAGTTGCAGGGCGTGCCATATGCCGCCCCGCTCGTCATCATCTTGATGCTCATTCTTACCTTTGTCCTCACCCGTACCGCCTATGGACGCCACCTTTACGCAGTGGGAGGCAATCAGGAAGCGGCCCGTAGGGCGGGCATCAACGTGATCCGGATCCGGATGTCGGCATTCGTGATCTGTGGTCTTCTGGCCGGGGTGGGAGGCATCTTCCTGGCTTCACGCTCCAACAGTGTTGATCCCCAAACCGGTGGCAACAAAACGCTGCTCTTGGCGGTGGGCGCAGCCGTCATCGGCGGCACCAGCCTGTTCGGCGGCAAGGGTCGCATGTTGAACTCGTTACTCGGCGGCTTGGTGCTGGCCCTCATCGAGAACGGTCTGCCCCTCATTGGTAAGGCCAAGCCGCTGGGGTTCACGGAGATCGACTTCTCGCAATCCGGGGTGGCATTCATCGTCACCGGGTTGGTCTTGCTGTTGGCGGCCAGCGTAGATGCCCTTAGTCGTAAGCGTACGGGGTAGTTTCCTCCTCGGTAGCTAAACCACGTTTTGGCGGTGCGCCACAGCCGGGGGGCCGCAGATTTCGCGCTGGCGTGGTGTGAGCAGCGACAACGCGCTTGAGCTCACTGCGGGCTCCAATGCCCAGCTGGAATTACCCGGTGAATACTTGTAGAGCAGGGTCCGCCGATCGCCTGGGCCACGCCAATCGAGCGTGCCGTGGGAGAGGGCCTCGGAAAACAGCACCATGTCGCCAGCGCGCAGTGGCACTTCGCGTACGCACGGGTGATGCAGGTCGATGGATCCCGGCATTGCCATGTTCGCCTTGTGACTACCGGGCACGCAGGCGAACCCGCCCTCCCCCGGCCACGCATCCACCAATGCCCATTGCACGGCCACCAGACCACAATGAATACCTGACGAATCCACGCAGTAGTACTGGCTGGGATCGAACGGCACAGCGCCGCCATGCAGTCCCAAACCCGACGTTCCGGGGGCCATCACGATGCCGTACATGTGATCCAAGCGGACCGTGCGGCCGCACAGTTCACCGAGGATGTCCAACACCGCAGGATGGTCGATGAGGGATCGGAAAATCGGGGCAACGCCGCAATGATCGGAGAATCGTTGGCTGCCGATGGAATCACCCGGACGGGGTAGGTCCATCGAATCCACCGCCTGGTTGGCGTCCGCCACTTCTGCGGCGGTGAGGGCGCCACGACGCACCAAGAACCCTTGGAGGTCGAATAGGTAGCGCTCCTCTGTGGTGAGTGGGCCCACGTTGCTTGGCTCAGCGCCGACCGTGGCGCATGGCCCGCTTCTGCTCGATGAAGTCCACCAGCACGTAATCGCCCAGTGTCTCGGGAGTGGTGAAGAACGCCCGGCCTCGGTTCATGGCGGTGATGCGCTCAACGAATGCTTTGAGATAGCTGGTGGCATCGAGCATGAACGTGTTAATAGTGATGCCTTCCTTGGTGCAGCGGGCCACCTCAGTGAGCGTGGCCTCCACCGTTTCGCGTACCGGCGGGTACGAAAAGAACGGTTCGCCGTTGGCCAAGATGTGGGCAGTGGGCTCGCCGTCGGTGATCATGATGATCTGTTTGGTGCCGGTTTGCTTGGCCAGCATGCGCCTACTGAGTAAAAAGGCGTGCTGCATGTTGGTGCCGTACACAAAGTCCCAACTGACCTCGGGAAGCTGTTGTGCCTTGATCTCGTAGGCGATTTCGCTGAAGCCCACGATGCCCAGAAAATCCCGGGGGTACATGGTGGAGATCAGCGAATGCAGTGCCATGGCCACCTTCTTGGCGCTGAGGAAGTTGTCGCGCATGGGCATGGACAGCGACAGGTCCAGCATCAACACGGTGGACGAGCGCACCAGGGTCTCGGTTTGCTCGATTTCGAAGTCGTCCGGCGTGAGGCGTACCGGCGTACCTCCACCGGTACGCGACAGGGCATTGCGGATGGTCTTTTCGATATGCAGATTGAACGGGTCACCGAACTCGTATGGCTTGGTCTGATAGCTGCGCTCAGCGCCGATGCCGAGACGTTCAAGCGAGTGGCGACCCAGCTTGTCCTTGGCCAACTTGGAGAACAGATCGTTGAGGGCATTGGCCCCGATCCGGCGCATGCCTTGCGGCGTGAGCTCGTAACGACCTTCCTTCTGTTCGATCATGCCGGCGCGCTCCAACATCTTGGCCAGCTCACTGAGTTTTTCCAATGATTTGGCACCATCGTCGCCCAACAACTGTCGGGCAATGTCGAAGTCCGCCTCGGCCAACGCACCAGGGTTGCTGGCGTTGCGCAGCAGGTTCTCCAACTGATCGATGTTGCCCAACTCCTGCATCATCGACATGGCGTCGCCCTGACCCATGGGGTTGTCCCCCTGGAAGCCGTAGCCCTTGTCCCAGCCCATCTGCGGGAACGCCTGACGCAAGTTCTGCCCCAATTGGTCCATTTGCCACCGCAGGTCCATGTCACCCAGCAGCTGGTCGCTGAGGGCCTGCATCTGCGCCCGTTGCTCGGGCGTCATGGAGTTGAGCATGGCCTGGGCATTGGCCATCTGCTGGGCCATGCCCTGGAGCAGTTCATCAAGGGTCTGGGGATTGTCCGGGAAGAAGTCACCGAACTTCGCCATGAACTCCTCAAATCCCGGCTGTGTCTCTTTCCCGCTGTTCTTTTGTTCCAGCAAATTGTTGAGCGAGTTGAACATATCCTTCATGCGCGCCGTGTCTTCGGGCGTCATGTCGTTGACGTTCTTGGTGAGCTGCTCCAGGTGGTTTTGCATCAACTGCTGACGTAGTTGATCCATGAGCTCCTCGAAGCGCTGGCGCGCCTCGTTGGAGGCAAAGTCGTAATTCGAAAGCTCGCGTACCTTGCTGGCCAGGTCTGGCGGGAGGAAGTCGAGTTGCAGCATGCGCTCGTCGGACATGCCCTGAGCTGTCTCCTGGCGGCGTTGATCACCAGAATTGTTGGCCTTTTCCAACAGATCTTGGATCTCTTGGCGCTCCGTTTGCACCACCTCTTCCAAGGCTTCGGCAATTTCGTCGTACACCCCGCCGAGGTTGTTGTCCTCCAGGGCTTGGCGGCGCCGGTCGCGCAACTTCTCCAGCAGATCACGGAGCCCTTTGACTTGTTCACCGTTGCGATCCTGGAACCCGTTTTGCAGCATCTTGCGCAGTGCGGCGTTGAGATCGCCGTGATAGAGCAAGTCGTCGTTGAGTTGCGCCATGACGTCATCGGCATCAACTTCGAACCCGACCTGGGAACCGTCCCAGCGCGAATAGGAGAGGCGGCGCACCATGTCAGCGACTCCGATACGTGGCCTTGGAGCCGGCCGCATCCTTGTTGAGACGTTTGGACAGATGAAGCCCTTCCAACACGAACTCCAATGCGCTGGCCTGTACCGCCGGAGATGCCTTGGCACCCGCCAACTTGCGTACGGCATCACGAAGGCCTTCAGCACCCGCCTGGTTGAGTGACGCCACCACATCACCAGCCGCAAGATCCTCACCGGTATGGATCACCATGCCGGAGTCAAAGCCGGTGATCGCATCACGCATGTCCTCGATGCGACACCGATCCTTGAACACCGTAAGCACGCTTTGCTTGAGGAGCCGATCGATGACATTGCCCTCACGCTCATCGAGTGCCTCGATCTCCACCTTGCCCTGTGTGGACGCAGCCAGGTACTCGAGATCACTGACACGAGGTACTGCTTCGTCTTCGTGAGCGCGTAATGCACGCCGCAGTCCGGCAGCCACCAACGTTTCATAGTTGGACACGGTGAGACGAACGGACACGCCGGAGCGCTGACTGATCTGGGGGCTCTGTCGAGCCAACTGGCTGAACGTGGCGATGATCTCGGACATGTAGTCCGGCACCGTGATCTTCAACTCCGCAGTACTTACTGCGGCCCGTGCCTCTTGGCGCACCACATCGAGCTCGATGGAAGTTTCCAGCGGATAGTGGGTGCGAATCTGGGCGCCGAAGCGGTCCTTGAGCGGGGTGATGATGCGACCTCGATTGGTGTAGTCCTCCGGGTTGGCACTGGCCACCAGCACCACGTCGAGGGGCAGACGGATCTTGTAACCACGGATTTGGACGTCGCGCTCTTCCAAGACATTCAGCAGACCCACTTGGATACG
>JAYVGK010000233.1:0-7044 GCA_043772215.1 Acidimicrobiales bacterium
GCCAACTCGGCCCCAAACCGACGAGCCACTTGACGGCCATAGGCAGTTGCCTTTCGCGTACCCACGATGGCCACTACCCGGGGCGCATCCAACGCTGCCAGTGCACCCCGTATGAACAACACCACTGGGGGCTGATGGTCGGCCGCCAGCTTCTCTGGGTACCCGGGTCCTCCCAGGTACAGCACCCGCACATTGGCCTCCTCGTACTGTTGTTGCAGCCGACCTGGGTCGGTGGCGCGTATCCCCGCCGCCCATGCTGCTCGGTGCCCAGCTGACAGCACGGCCCGACCATCGTCTGCATACAGATCATCTGCGCGCAGAGTGCCCGCTCCGAGACCGTGCCAGATTTCCTCCACGGACCAGCGACCGGCCAGCGTCCACAGCAGCTGGGGCATCATCAGGGGGAGATGGGCCAACATGGCGGCCTTGACCCAGGTAGGGGTATCGGTAGTGGTGGTGGTGATGCTCATGACACTTCCGCCTCGATGGCCACCGAACGCCGCAGCTCCAACGCCATACACACCGGCTCGTCACCGAGGGGCTCGGCCAGACCATCACCGGCGAGGTCGGCGATGGTCCGCGCCACCCGCCGGATTCGATCCAAACCGCGTGCCGTGATGGCGCCGCGACGTAGCAGCCCATCCACCAACGCCAGCGCACCGGGGGTGAGCTGCGCCCAGCGATCGAGCTCACCAGGTGCCATTTCGGCATTGGTATCGAACCCCCGCTCAGCCGCTCTGAGCCGGGCGGTGGCCACTGAATCGCGCAAGTCGGCGGTGGAGCGGCCCGGTGGGCCGAGCAAGGAGTCAACGTCTGGGCGGCGTACTTCCAACCGCAGATCGATACGGTCGAGCAGAGGACCGGACAGTCGGCGCGCATACCGATATCGCAATGCCTCCGAGCAGGAACACGATGGCTCGTCGGGCAGGCGGAACCCTGCATCGTGACTGCGAGCCCAGCCACACGGGCAGGGATTGGTGGCCGCCACCAGTTGGAAGCGCGCCGGCAGCGTTACCGCGCCACGGGCCCGGGCCACTCGCACCACGCCCTCCTCCAGTGGCTGACGCAACGAGTCCAATACTCCTGGCGGAAACTCGCCGAGCTCATCCAAGAACAACACTCCCCGGTGAGCCAGCGATAACTCGCCCGGGCGCATGGACTGTGATCCGCCCCCGATGAGAGCCACCATGGAACTGCTGTGGTGGGGCGCCCGAAACGGTGGGCGCCTCGGCGGTCCGTCACCATGGGACAGTCCCGCCGCCGAGTGCACCCGCAACACCTCCAATGCGTGATGGTTGTCGAGGTCGGGCATGAGACCAGGAAGGCGTTGGGCCAACATTGTTTTGCCCGCACCCGGAGGCCCCGCCAACAGAAGATGATGGCCACCGGCGGCCGCCACTTGGAGCGCAAACCGAGCCGCCTCTTGTCCACGGACATCAGCCAGATCCGGCACATGACGCAGCGAACAACGCCGGTACGGTGGCGCTGACGAGGCAGGCCAGGGGGCCACGCCTTTCAGGGACTCCACCAACTCGCGCAACGTGCGCACCGAGTGGACAACCCCTTTGCCCACGGCTCGGGCGTCGTGCTCGCACGGTGCCGGCACTACCACCACGCGAGCGGTCAGCGCATCGACAAGTGGCACCACCCCCGGGATGCGCCGCACAGTGCCGTCCAAGCCCAACTCCCCCAAGAAGGCCATGCCGTCAACTCGACTGGCTGGCAGCTCACCATTGGCCACCAACACTCCAACGGCGATGGGCAGATCCAGCGACGAGCCCCCTTTGCGGATATCGGCCGGCGCCAGATTGACGGTGATGCGCTTCAGCGGCCACCCCAGCCCACTCGACAGCAGCGCCGCCCGCACCCGGTCACGCGATTCGCGACAGGCCGCATCGGGGAGGCCAACCACGGTGAACATGGGCAGGCCAGCGGAAACATGCACCTCTACGACAACGGCCTGACCGTCGACGCCGAGCAGGGTGGCAGCGGAAACGGACGCAATCACGGTGACTCCTCATAGGCAGATGGAAAAGACTGCGAGGAGCACCACCGAATGGAAGTGCACGAGTAACGGCAGGTCGAACACTACCCACATGGGTGTGACAAGAAATCTCGACGAAACGAACTGAACGTCACTACCCAGTTGGCTGGCAGTACTTGCGGCGCGCAGCTTTCCTGGCGTCAGCCGATTTCGCCTCCGAGATAGCTGGCTTCGAGGAGATCCCGACGGGCCAGCAGCTCCACGGCAGTGCCCTCGAGCACCAGGTTGCCGTGATTGAGCACGTAGCCACGATCAGCGATGGACAGTGCCATGTGCACGTGCTGTTCCACGATGAGTACGCACGTACCCGTTTCGTCGGCGATACGGCGCACGATCGGGATCATGCGCTCCACGATGATGGGAGCGAGTCCCATACTCATTTCGTCGATGAGCAACGCCTTGGGTTCGGCCACCAACGCACGGGCCATGGCCAGCATTTGCTGTTCGCCACCGGACAGCAAACCAGCTCGGCGGCCTCGTATCGGCGCCAACGCCGGAAACAGTTCCATGGCCCGTTCCATGGCCAGCTTCTGTCCAGCCCGTGGACCGGTGAGGCCGAGCTTGAGATTTTCCGCCACTGTGAGATCGAAGAACAGTGAACGATCTTCGGCCACATGGGCCAGACCTCGTCGGGCCACGAGATGAGCTCGACCAGGCACCACAGGAGCGCCAAACACCTCTACTGAGCCTGATACCGGGCGTAGGATGCCCGAAATGGTCAGCAGCGTGGTGGTTTTCCCGGCTCCATTGGGGCCGAGAAGCGCCACGATCTCCCCCCGCTTCACATGCAGATTGAGGTCTCGCACCACTGGAATGCCGCCATACCCGGCACACAAACCGTTGACCGATATGAGGGTCTCGGCCGGTGCTTCGACGATGGTCATGATTGAGCCCTTTCGGCGGCGACTCGGCCCTCGTTCGCCTGAGACTCCCCGGCTTCGCCGAGATAGGCCCCGATGACGGCAGGATTTGATCGAATTTCACTGGGAGTGCCCTCGGCAATGATGCGTCCGAAGTCGAGCACGTAGATGTAATCGCATACATTGAGCACCAACCCCATGTCGTGATCGATGAGGAACACGGAGATGTCGCGCTCCAAGAAGTCACGAAGATGCGTGCCCAGCACTTGGCTTTCTATGGTGTCCAACCCGGCGGCCGGTTCATCCAGTAACACCAGTTTGGGGCGATTCGCCAAGGCGCGAGCCACACTCACCAATTTGCGCTGGCCGTGGGACAAATCCAACGTGAGGCGATCTCGAAGGTCTCCCAGCTGCATCGTTTGCAGCGCCCATTCAGCCTGCTCATGAGCCGCTGAGCGCCGATTAGGACGCACCAGATCTGCCAGTACGCCGTGCCATGTGGGACGTTCGGCCGGAACCAACAGATTGTCGAGCACGGTGAGGTCGTCGAACAACTCCAAGGATTGGAACGTACGCGTAAGTCCGGCTTCGGCCCGCTTGGCGGGTGAGAGCGAATTGATGTCGCGCCCGCCGAACACCACCCGTCCCGACGACGGTGCAGTGAAACCAGTGATGGCATCGATGAACGTTGTTTTACCCGCCCCGTTCGGCCCAATGAGGCCAACCACCTTGCCCGCTTCGACCATGAGGTTAACCTCGTCGTTGGCGTGCAACCCGCCGTAGGTGACGGTGAGGTCTTCGGTTTCGAGCAACGCAACCATTGCTCAGACCCCCTGTTCCACGAGCGCAGCGGCTGGTAGCGGTGGGGCGGCTTGGGTAGTGGGGGGTGCACTCAGCAGCGAAGGAGCAACCGTGACGGTCGACCCACGTCGGATGGCTCGTTTGGCCATGACTCCGCGCCACGCCTCCACCAGAATCCCACGTATGAACAGCCCCAGTCCGGGCACCAAGAGTAGGAACCAGTTCCGGAATTCCGTGGCTTTGTTCCACAGCAGTAGCGCAACAGGCACCATTGCCACCCCCGCTCCGGGACCCACCCGTTTGATGGCAGTGAGCCATTGGGGTCCTCGTGCCGAACGCAACCAACTTCCGAGGTATTGCAACGCCGGTTGCACCGTGGGCGCAATACCGGCTGGGTTGCGGATAGCGGTGAAGATCATGGCCGCACCACCAATGATGCTGGAGTAACTGAGAACACCTGCATAGTGATGATTGCCGAGCACCGTGATGAGTCCGTTGGCAAACAACAAACCACCAACGATGGCCCCATTTACAGAAGTGATGCCGCCTAGATAGCCGAAGGCCAAGATAGCCAGGCTGAACCCGAACACCCAGTTGGCGGAGCTCACAGTGACTTGTTGAAAGGCCGACATGACTCCGGCCACGCCAGCAATGGCCGATGCCAATGCGAAGGCCAAGAGTTTGGTACGCAACACGTCCACACCAGCAGCAGCAGCGGCCCGCTCGTTGGCACGGACCGCCAGGAAGCGGCGACCCGTGCCGCTACGGCGCAAATTGGATACCGCCACCGCCAGCAGACACAACACCACCACGCAAAAGATGGTGAAGCGTGGGTTGTCATTGAGTCCGCTCTTGCCAACAGATTTCAGCTGGATCCCAAAGAACGTAGGGTCGCTTACCACTGCGTTGGAGCCAGCTTGGAGCCCCGTGAACTTTTCGTTTTCGAAGTAGAGGGTTTGCAACGACACAGCAGCGGCAATGGTGACAACCGCCAATTGCACACCACGGATGCGCAATGCGGGTAGGCCCAGCAACATCCCCACCACCACCGCAGCAGCGATACCGATAACGGCTGCAATGGGCCACGGTAGGTGCGGACCACTGACTGCGAACGGCTGCAGTGCAGACACTTTGCCGTCGGCCATCATGCGAGCCATGAGGAATGCCGCCACCCCGGCGATGGACATCTGGGCCACAGAGATCTGGCCCACGTAGCCGGTGAGCACCACGTAGCTCAACATCACCATGGCAGCGATGAGGCTGGTGGTCAACGGCAGTGCCCATTTGGTGCCCTGGAAGCGGAAGGCAAACACAATGGCCACTCCACCCCAGATGAGACAGTGCTGCCATACCCGCTTGGGATATGGCGACAATGGCAACTTCTTCTCCTCCACCGTGCCACGGATGGGTAGAGATTTGCCCCGCAGGAACAACACCACCACGATCACCAACAGCGGCAATGCGTCGCGACCGGGGCTTTGCATCCACAGCGGATACCACTTGTGTGACGGCAACCATGTAGTGGTGAACGTTTGCAACATACCAATTCCGAGACCACCAGCTACAGCCAGCGGGATGGATGAGAGACGGCCGATGAGAGCGGCGCCGAGGGCGGCAATCACCAAAGTGGAGAACTTCACAGGGTTCATGGCACCGGTGATGGAACCCACCAGGATGCCGGCAAGTCCGGCCACCCCGGAGGAGATGACCCAATTGGAAAGGGCCAAACGGTCGGGCGAGTAACCGAGCAGCACTGCGCCCTTTTCGTTACCGGCGGCGGCACGAGTGGCCAGGCCGAAACGAGTGAAGCGATAGAGCATCCACAACCCCAGGCCGAGCACTACTGCGATGACGGCTAACCAGAACGATTCACGGGCCAATGGTTTACCGAAGCCCAAGAAGTTGTTGTACAGCCCCTTGGGGAGCACTACCAACGGCTGCGGGTTGTCGGTGCCGAAGTTCTTCAGAGCAATGCCTTGCAGGTACAACATGATGCCAAGCGAACCAATGACCTTGCCCAGTGGGGCGGCGTTACGTAGCGGTCGGAACACCAAGTAGTGCGCCATTGCCCCCAGTACGAAGGCCATGAACATGGCTAACGCCATCCCGGGTAAATACCCCACGGTGCCCGATGAGCTGAGTTTGATGTTGACGGGAAGATTGAGTTGGTGAGTGGGCAACACATCCACCCAGGGCATACGCAGGATGCCCTTCTTGCGGATGGAGTAGTACTCGAACGACACGAACATCGCCACTGCACCTTGGGCGAAGTTGATGACACCTGAGCCTCGGTAGGCAATGACTATTCCGATGGCCAACAACGCGAAGAAACCGCCTGGTCCCAACCCGAGAACAAGGAACGCAAGTGCGTCTTTCATATCTCCCCATACGATCAGATGCAAACATCGGTGAACTTGGAATGTTAAAAACAGTGGTGAAACAACAGGTGGAACAAAAGCAGTCCGGGGCGACCGAACACGGTCGCCCCCGGACTGGTTACAGAATCTACTTACCGAAGTCGAGCTCGGTGCCCTTGATGAGGTAGAGGCCGGAGAAGTTGGCTCGCTTCACGTCGTATCCGTTGCCGTTCCACTGAGTGGTGGTGACCAAGGTGTTACACACCGAGATGTACGGAGCGGATGCAGCCTTGCAGTCCAACGGAGCACCGCCGAAGCTGTGATGCCCGGCAGTGGCGGCAATGGCGGCCTCGAGATTGTTGGCACTGAGCTTCGATGGGTCACCCTTGGCCACCTCGGTGGCGATTTCCCATATATTCATGATGCCCTCGAAGCCCTGCGTGGCGAAGCCCTTCGACTGATCGTCCTTGGCGCCGTACTTGGCGGTTTTGGCGAGATAGATCAGCGACTCCTGCTTGAACAACCCGGTGAGGTTGTTGGTCTGGGTGATGGGGGTGGTGCCTACGAAGTAGATCCCCTTGGCCAGATCGCCGGCCTCTTTGGCTTTGACGTCATCAATGCAAGCGCCGGACAACACCAACGGGATCTTGGCGGGTGTCCACCCGAGCTTGCCCAACGAGCTCACCAACGACCAGCAATCTGCACCCTGCCCGGAGAAGACGATGGCGTCCGGCTTGAAGTCGAGTACCTGCTGGGCCTGGGGAGTCACGTCAGCCTGGCCAGGCAGGATCGGCACACCGATGTGCTTCAACGTGGGCATGGTGAGAGCGGCCGTGTTGCCCTTGGCCGAGGTGGTGCCATTGAGCACGTTGAGCGGCTTCTTCTCGAGGTCGTGGTAACAGAACACTCCGGGCGGGGTATTGGCCCATGGCACCGCTATGTTTCGCTTACCGAGGTCCTTGGTGACGAACTCGATGAGGCC
>JAYVGK010000234.1:0-1855 GCA_043772215.1 Acidimicrobiales bacterium
ATGTCATCGTTCATCGCTGACAAGGTCGTGCCGGACAACCTCGTGGACCCGTCCTATGACGGATCACCAGCGCGATTCGTCGCCGCCAATGGCAAGATCGCCCAACAGGGTTTTGCATCGGCAGAGCCCTATTCGTACAAGAACGACATCAAGGCGTGGGGCAAAGACGTTGCCTTCCAGTTGTTCTTCGATGCCGGATACCAGGACTACTCCCAGACCCTGGGCGTGCGTCCAGCCGATTTGAACAAGCTGCGTCCATGTCTGAAAAAATTCGTACCCATGGTGCAGCAAGCCGCCGTTGACTTCCTCAAGGCTCCCGACCGGGCCAACGCCATCATCATCGACGCCGTGGCCCAGTACAAAGACTTTTGGGTTTACTCCAAGGGCCTGGCCGATTTCTCCGTGAAAACGCAGAGGGATCTGGGATTGGTCAGCAACGGTCCTGACAAGACGTTGGGCAACTTCGACATTCCCCGGGTGCAGAAGTTCATCGATCAGATGGTCAAGAGCGGTGACTTCAAGGACATCCCAGACGGCTTCAAAGCCGAGACCATGGTCACCAACGAGTTCATCGATCCCAAGATCGGCGTGTAGTACTCCCAAATAGCGAGCGCAGTCGTAGTGGTCGGGGCCGGTGTGCGGATGCTCGTACACCGGCCTTTTTCATTGTCTGTCTCGATCTATATCGACGAGGTCAATATCGGCGCTACATTTCTTCGATGGTCATTGAGCATCTCACCTTCACCGTCGACCCTGCAGAACGAGATGAGTGGTTGGCGGTGGAGGAGCAAACGTGGAGCAGATTCTTGAAGCGCCAAGCCGGATTCATCCGCAAAGAGATCTGGGTGGAGCGAGAACACCCAGAAGATGTGCACGCCATGATCGTGTGGGAGAGCGAAGCGCTCTGGCAGGCCATCCCCGCCGATGAGTTGGCCGCCGTGGATGCCGCCATGGGTACTTGGTTTCGCGACTGCAACATGAGGATCTACGACGTGTTGCGTAGCTGTTGAGCCCGGACCTCGTACTGCGCAACGCGTCGCTTGGCGACGGGCGCACTGCCGATGTACACGTCACCGGCGGCGTCATTGTTGCGGTAGAGACCGCAGGCCTCACCTATCCGCCTGGTGTCCAGGTCGATGAGCTTGGCGGGATGTTGCTGATGCCGGCCATGGCTGAGCCCCACGCTCATCTGGACAAGGCACTCACGGCCGATGTTGCGCCCAACCGTACCGGGGACCTCATGGGAGCCATCAATGCCTATGTGGAGGCCATGAGTTCGGGGCGATTTACTCACGACGATGTGGTGAAACGCACCAGCGCCGCCCTGGAACTTCTCCTCACGCATGGATTCACCGCAGTGCGAACGCATGTGGATGTGGGGGCCGAGGTGGGCGTTGGCGCCGTGAAAGCGGTGGCCGAAGTACGACGCTCATTCCAACACCTGATGGACATCCAGATCGTGGCGCTCACCCACACGCCGTTGAGCGGGGTCGATGGTATTGGTAACCGACGCTCCATGGTGGAAGCCCTCACCGTGGGGGCCGATCTGGTGGGTGCCTGTCCGGCGCTCGACGTTGATGGACCTGGCGTGATCCGTGCTGCTCTCGAGGTGGCTACGGACGCAGGAGTGGGAATCGATCTCCATGTTGACGAAACCCTGGACGCCGACATATTGACGTTGCGCGAGTTGGCCCGCCAGGTGATCCAAACCGGCTTCAGCCACCAGGTGAACGCCAGCCACTGTGTGAGCCTGTCTATGCAATCGCCCGAGGTGCAACGCCAGGTGGCCCTAGAGGTGGCCGAGGCCCGCATTTCGGTGGTGGCGCTACCGCAGACCAACCTCTATCTCCAGGGC
>JAYVGK010000235.1:0-2419 GCA_043772215.1 Acidimicrobiales bacterium
CCGCACTGGGACAAATGCTGGGTACACGGACCCTCAGAGGTGGTGGTGGCCCGCCATACCCCCTCGCCCGGTGTCCTACCGAGGCGAATGGTTCTATCGCGTCCGCCCCGTGACAGGACACGCAGCGTTTGCAGCAGATCGGTGGGGTGCGGTGGCCGGAAGGTCCGCTCCGTCGGGTGCGACACTGATCAGATCACGACAGTAGGCCGGTGCCTCGGAGATGGCCGGTGTCGTTGAGGCTGGCGATACTGCGCTCCCCACTGGAGGCGGCCACCACACGGTTGATGCTGGTGTAGTTCGGGTGAAAAAACCCCACGTTCTGCCCCATCCCCAAAATGTGGGAGGCGTAGGCGTTGATGACGCCGCCGTGACACACCACAGCCACCGTTTGACCCCTATGTGCACTGATGATGCGTTCCATGGCGTCGACCACCGTTTTGTGAAATACGTCGGGGTTGGATGGCCCCGACAATTCCCCTCGCAAGAATGCCTCCCAAGTGCCGTCCTTGGCCGCTTTCATCTCTTCGATGGGGATGTACGCAGCGCTGTCTCGATCCCACTCGGCCACGTCGTGGTCGGTGAGGATGGGGAGGTCGAGTCCGTGTGCCACCGGGAGGGCGGTTTGCTGGGCCCGGCGCATGGGGCTGGCGTACAGCGCATCGATACGCTCCGCTGCCAGCCAGTCGGCCAAGCGCTGCGCCTGGGTATGACCATTGGGAGCAAGCTCAGGATCGGCGGCGGTGCCATCGGCATTTTCCACACGTAGCGGAAGACCATGACGAATGATGAGCAGTTCCATGGGAACCCGATGCTACTGGGCAGCGTGGGCCAGGGCCTCCTCCCAGGAGGCACTGTTGGCCAACAGGTTGCGATACGACATCAATTGACGTACGCGCGAGATCCCCAAGGCACCTATCAAACGGTCGCCACGGCGATACAGCGCCACCAGTTTTCCGGCGTCCAGGGAGCCATCCACCACAACGACTTCGTCGTGCCCGGTGGATCGACCGAGGAATTGGATCTTGATGTCGTACTGGTCACTCCAGAAATACGGCACCGGGGCAAACGGCCGCAAAGAGCTGGTGTCTGCGTTGAGGTCGGCTAGCAGCGTGGTGGCAGCGTGCTCGGCCATCTCTGCGGCGTTGGTCCAGTGTTCGATTCGCATTTCTTCGCCAAACAGCGCGTTGTTCCAACGGGCCACATCACCGGCCGCCACGATGCCCTCCAGGGTGCCCGCGCCGGCGCTGCGTACCCTGCAGAACGGATCGCAGATCACGCCGTCACCCACCGCAACATCGGAACCGTTCAGCCATTCGGTGTTTGGAGCAGCACCCACACCCACCACCACCACATCGGCCTCGAGACGCTCACCGCCAGCCAACATCACCCCGCTTGCATCGATCTCATCTACTTGTACCCCGACCCGCATTGGCACTCCGTGACGGCCGTGCACGGTGGCGCAGAACGATCCCATCACGGTGCCCAACTGACGTTCCAACGGTACCGGCGCAGCCTCCAGAACAGTCACCTCACATCCCAACGAATGGGCGGTGGCGGCCACCTCGGCCCCAATGAATCCGGCTCCCACCACCACCACTCGGGCCCCCACCACCAACGCCTTTTGTAGTCGGAGGCAATCGTCGAGGGTGCGCACCTCATGGACGTTTGCAAGGTGTTCGGTGTGCGCCAGACGCCGCGCCCTCGATCCGGTGGCGACCACCAAGGCGTCGAAGCCAATCCGCTCATCGCCATCGAGGGTGAGTTCGGCGGCGTCAACGTCAAGCGCGCAGGCCCGCCGCCCGAGCATCATGGTGACATCAAGCGCCGATCCGTAGTCAGAGTCGTCCGGCCGTAGCCGTACCTGATCTGCGGTGCGTTTGCCGGAAAGCAGCGTCTTCGACAGCGGAGGCCGGTCGTATGGCTGATGGACCTCGTCGCCGATGAGCGTGATGCGTCCGTCGAATCCTTGGTGACGAAGCGCTTCTACGGCTCGCGTGCCAGCAAGTGAAGCCCCCACTACAACAACGTGGGAATCAGAGACGGACACGGTGGCCGTCAACCGATGCTGATGGCCTGGGTTGGGCAAGCCCGAACGGCCGCTTCCAGCGCCGCCCGTTGGTCTTCGCCCGGCTCTTCTTGAAGGACGTACAGGAATCCGTCATCGCGCACCTCGAAGAGTTCGGGTGCGGCGCTCATGCACAACGCATTGCTCTGGCAACGGTCATAGTCCACGACGATTTTCACAGCAACCTCCATAGGTGTTCGGGTGTTCGAAAAACGACTTCCAGCGTTGTAGCACCATCTCTCAGAGGCCTTTGGCAGTCACCGGGTTGAGCATGATGATTTCTGGACGTCCGGCCAAGAGGCCCTTGAGTTTGGGCCCAGATGCCGCCATGGCCTCGCTGGTGCCGTGGGCTTT
>JAYVGK010000236.1:0-12216 GCA_043772215.1 Acidimicrobiales bacterium
GTGCCGTACGTGTTCTTGGCCATGCCGGGATCGAGACAGGCTTGACCGAACAACGCCGATTGTTGATCACCAAGGATCGCACTCACCGGCGTTCCGGCCAACAATCCGCCTACGGCTTCTGCCGAGATGATTCCCATTCGTCCACTCGACGCCACCACCTCACCCAACGCAGCCATAGGTACACGTAACATGTCGCACAGCTCCGCCGACCAACGGCGCTGCGTGATGTCATAAAGCATGGTGCGGCTGGCATTGGACGGATCGGTGGCATGTACACCTCGGGTGGGGCCGCCGGTGAGATTCCACAACACCCAGTCATCGACCGTGCCCAGGCGCAGGTCCGGACCGTTGGCCACTCCTCCATGTTCGAGCAGCCAAGCCATTTTGGTGCCGGAAAAATATGGGTCAAGAACCAAACCGGTACGCGTACGTACTACATCGAGATGGCCCTCAGCCATGAGTTCATCGCAGCGGCCGGCAGTACGCCGGTCTTGCCACACGATGGCCCGAGCCGACGGTGTGCCGGTGCGTCGGTCCCACGCCACCACTGTTTCGCGTTGGTTGGTGATGCCGACACAAGCCACTACGGCACCGGCCGGTAACTCCGAGATCACCTCGGCCAACGTGGCCCGGACGCCATCCCAGATCTCGGCGGCGTCATGTTCCACCCACCCTGGTCGGGGGAAATACTGCGTGAGTTCGCGATACGACAATCCGCGCGGCGTACCGGTGCCATCAACGGCCATAGATCGGATTCCAGTGGTGCCGCAATCAATGGCGACCACGAACGTGTGGGAGTCGAGACCGGCACTGGTGATCGACGTGGACATGGGTGGCGAGGCTATCGAGTCTGGCGGCCAGCCGGATGATCCGACACTGAGGCGCCCAGTATGGTGGCGTATGCGCGTTGCCATGCTCACCGCCGGGGGTCTTGCCCCATGTTTGTCCGCTGCGGTCGCTGGCTTGGTGCAGCGCTACGACGAAGTGGCGCCAGACGCTGAACTCATTGGCTACTGCGATGGGTACGCAGGCCTACTCACGGGAACCAGTATCACCATAGGAGAGCAGGCCAAGCTGCAGTCCAATGCCTTGTTCGGCTTCGGCGGCAGCCCGCTCGGCAACTCCCGGGTAAAGCTCACCAATGCCGAAGATTGCATTCGTCGCGGGTTGGTGAAGGACGGTCAGAACCCGTTGCATGTGGCGGCCGAGCAGCTCACACGCGATGGTGTCCAAGTCCTACACACCATCGGCGGTGACGACACCAACATCACGGCCGCCAACCTTGCCGCCTATCTCGGTGCCAATGGCTATCAACTCACGGTGGTGGGACTACCCAAGACCATCGACAACGACGTGTATCCCATCGAGCGCACTTTGGGGGCGGCCACTGCGGCGGAAGAAGGGGCGCGATTTTTTGAGCACATCGTGTTCGAAGGCTCGGCCAATCCCCGCTCATTGATCATTCATGAGGTGATGGGGCGCAGTTGCGGCTGGCTCGCCGCCGCCACCGCCCGTGCCTATCGACAGCGACTGAGTGAGCGCGACTTGGCACCGGCCTTCGGGGTGGATCGGCGGTGGCTAGACATCGACGCTGTGTACGTGCCGGAGTTGTCGGTGGACATCGCCGGGGAAGCAGAGCGGCTGCGGACCATCATGGACACCAAAGGAGCGGCCAATGTGTTCGTGTCTGAAGGGGCTGCGGTTGTCGACATCGTGGCCGCGATGGAGTTGACCGGTGAGGTGGTGGACCGTGACGCGTTCGGCCATGTGCGCCTGGACAAAGTCAATGTGGGGTCGTGGTTTTCGCAGCGGTTCGCATCGTTGGTGGGTGCCGAGAAAGCGACCGTGCAGAAGTCCGGATATTTCGCTCGATCGGCACCCGCCAACGACGAGGATCTCTTGCTCATCGAAACAATGGTGGGCCAAGCGGTGAGCAGCGCCCTGGATGGCAAAACTGGTGTAATCGGGCATGACGAAGACCGCAGCGGCGTGCTGCGAGCCATCGAGTTTCCTCGGATCAAGGGTGGGAAGCCGTTTGATATCGCGTCGCAATGGTTCGTAGAGATGCTGGCAGAAATGGGCCAACCCCTGGGTCAGGCACTGGGTCAATCCCACCTGTGAGCGCTACCGTGGCGTGATGTTCGACAGTCTGCTCATCAGCCGCACTCGGGTGGTTCAAGCCAGCCCCACCGAGGTGTTCGCCCTGCTGGCCAACCCCGCCATGCATGCCCTCATCGACGGCAGTGGCACAGTGAAGGGGGCGGCCGACGGAGGGCCGAAGCGGTTGTCCTTGGGGGCCAAGTTCGGTATGTCCATGCGTTTGGGAGTGCCGTACAGGATTGCCAACACAGTGTCAGAGTTCGAAGAGGATCAAGTGATTGCTTGGCATCACCTCGGTGGTCACGTATGGCGCTATGAGTTGGAGCCGGTAGAGGGAGGCAAAGCCACCCGAGTCACCGAGACCTTTGACGGCCGTAAGTCCAAGTTCCCGCCCGCCCTCCTTGCCACCGGTGTTGCCCGCAAGCACCCCAAGGCCATTGAAAAGACACTGGACCGCCTCGAAGCGCGCTTCGCCACACCATCAGCGCGCTGATGGTTCACCTCCGGGTCACCGCAGCCCAGAGCGAGCGCCGCCAACGTCAAGCAGCAGCCGCACTGCAACTGGCGGGTGCCGTCCCGGGAGATCGCGTGGCCATCGCCGCCGGCAACCACCCCGATGTCATCTCCATGGCCTTGGGTGGGTTGCGCGCAGGGGTGATTCCGGTGATGGTCAATGAGGCGTTACTGCCTCACGAGCGCCAAGTGATCCTCGATGATTGTCGGCCGGTGGTGACCCTCGACGGGGTGGCCGAAGTGGCCGCATTTGTGAACTCCACCCTTGATCAACCAGCACGGGATCTGGGGCGGGCACCGATGGCCCGGCCCATGCACTACACGTCTGGCACCACCGGGCAACCTAAGGGGGTGTGGTCAGGGGTGTTGGGTGAGGCGGGAGGCGCTGAGCTCTTGGCCGAGGAGATCGAGATGTGGGGCTTCACGGATGAGGACGTGAACCTGGTGTGTTCTCCGCTGTATCACTCGGCCCCATTGCGTTTTGCCATGTCCACGTTGGCGGCCGGGGGTGATGTGGTGGTGCTGGACAAGTTCAGTCCCGAGTCAGCGTCGCACGCCATTGCCGAGCACCACCCGACGGTGGCGTTCATGGCGCCCGCCCACCTTCAACGGTTGTTGTCAGTCCCAACCGGTCCGCCGGATTTTGGATCCTTTCGACTGTTGGCCCATGCTGGCGCACCGTGTCCGGCTCCACTGAAAGAGCAGGTGCTCGGCTGTTTCCCGCCGGACAGTGTGTGGGAGTTCTACGGTGCCACCGAAGGTCAGTTCACCGCCTGCTCCACTGCCGACTTTCTCTCCCATCGAGGCAGCGTGGGCAAGGCAAGGCCCCATCGGCAATTGCGTATCGACTCCGATACCGGGCAAATCTGGTGCACCGTGCCACCGTATGCGCGCTTTGAGTATTTTGGAGATGCCGAAAAGACGAAGGCGGCATGGTGCGCCGATGAATTCACTGTCTTTGACTTGGGACGACTTGATGGGGAGGGCTATTTGTATCTCGACGGTAGGCGCGACGACCTCATCATCTCCGGAGGAGTGAACGTGTACCCGCTGGAATTGGAAATCGCCATTTCCGCCATGGCTGGGGTGGAAGAAACAGCGGTGTTCGGGGTGGACGACGAGCGATGGGGACAGCGGGTATGCGCGGCGGTGGTGGCTGCTCCGGGCGTCCTGGGTGACCAGGTGACAGTGAATGCACTACGTACCCATATCGAGTTGGTATTGGCCCCCTACAAGCGGCCCAAGGACGTCTTGGTGGTGACGGAAATACCGCACACGCCCACTGGGAAGGTGCGCCGGTCGACGTTGGCAGCCGACCTCGGACTCAGGTAGCACCTCACCCGGATCCTGCTCACTGCAGTGCGTGGATACGGTCTGCCAAGAGCGCCTGCAGTGTGGGATTGGCGGCACAGTGGGTGCCGCGACCCACATCGAGCACGCTGACGACGCCCCCTGCTTCGCTCACGATAAGCGACCCGGCGCACTCGTCCCATGGATTCAATCCGTCCTCCACATAGGCATCAAGGCGACCGTCGGCCACGAAGCACAGGTCGATGGCCGCCGATCCCCCTCGACGGATGTCTCGTACCTCGGGTAGAAGCATGGCCACCATTGCTCCCTGCCGGGCTCGGATGTCGGCAGAATAGGCAAAGCCGGTGCCGATCAGCGACTGCCCCAAGATCGTCTGGGTGCTTACGGTGATGGGGACGCCATTGCGGAACGCGCCGCCCCCTCGCGAGGCCGTATAGATCTCGCCGAGCATGGGTATGGCCACGGCACCCGCCACCGTGACCCCGTTGAACTGCACACCGATGCTGACACTCCAGAACGGATGGCGGTACACATAGTTGGTGGTGCCGTCGATGGGATCGATGACCCAACGCACGCCCGAAGTACCGGGCCGACTGGCCCCTTCCTCGCCGAGTACACCGTCATCGGGTCGCTCGGCGTCGATGCCCGCCACGATGAGTGCCTCGGCCGCCTTGTCCATCTCCGTCACCATGTCCGTATCAGACGACTTGGTGTCCAGGATACGGGTGCGGTGGAGGCCGTCCAGCGATTGACGGCCGGCGGCGGTAGCCAGACAAGCGGCCAACTCCAGTAACGCAGCAGGGGTTGGGGGTTGATTCACGGGCCCAAGCGTAACCGCCTGACTCAGGGAGCATCGGTAGTGCACCGTGACCTACGGTCGACGCCCATGACTGCGATTGTGGATCTCCGCTCCGACACGCTCACCCAACCCACCGTCGCCATGCGCCGAGCCATGGCCGATGCAGTGGTGGGTGATGACGCCAACGGCGAAGATCCCACCACCAAGGCGCTGGAGGAGAAGTTCGCCGAGTTGGTGGGCAAGCCGGCCGCGTTGTTCACCCCCAGTGGCACCATGGCCAACCAGTTAATTATACGCGTGCTTACCAAGCCGGGTACCAGTGTGGTGGCTGGGCGAAGCCAGCATCTGGTGGCATGGGAAAACGGGGCAGCGAGCATCAACTCGGGCGTGCAATTCCACAGTCTTGATGACCACGACGGCACCGTTGATCCGGGTGAGGTGTCGATGGCCGCAGCGTTGGCTGCCCATCATCAGATCTCACCGTCGCTGGTGAGCGTAGAAGACACCCATATGGCCAGTGGGGGACGGATATGGCCTATAGATCGTATGCGTGCTGTGTATTCTGCCGCCACTGCAGCTGGCTTGCCTGTGCACTTGGACGGGGCCCGCCTGTTCAACGCCGCAGTGGCCTCATCGGCCAAAGGATCGGGTTCGGTGACGGCGGCCCTCAGGGAACGGGCGGCATGTGCCAACACCCTGATGTGCTGTATGTCCAAAGGTCTGGGAGCACCGGTGGGGTCGTTGTTGGCTGGCCCCACCGATGTCATTTCCGCCGCCCGAGCCGAGCGTCAGCGCTTCGGCGGCAACATGCGCCAAAGCGGCATCCTGGCGGCCGCCGGGATCTTGGCACTCGATACGCACGTGGAGCGCTTGGCCGACGATCATCGAAGGGCCCTACGCCTGGCCCATGCTGTGGCCAACCGCTGGGCGGACTGCATCGATATGGAAAGCGTGCAGACGAATCTGGTGGTGTTCGCTCCACCCAATGCCGACAGGGTTCTGGCCGAGTTGGCCGCGGGAGGGGTGAAGGCAGGGACGCTGGCCCCCGGTGTGATCCGCCTGGTGACCCATCTCGATGTAGGCGACGCCAGCATCGAACAGGTGCTGTCGCTGATTGGGTGAAGGGTGGCGTGTCAGCGTTTGGGCCGGCGTTGGGCCAGATTGGGTTTGGGGTCGAAATCCACCTGGTTGGTGGCCTTCCACTCAGCCATGGCCCGCAACGCCAACACCGCCACCACCGCTACGCCAGCGGCGAATCCCACCCCGCCGATGAATGCCCCCACGGCAGCCGCTGTGGTGGAGTCACCCGTTGATTGCAACTTCACCACCTTCCAGCCGATGAGGGCACCACAGGCGCCCGCCACCAGGATGGCGGCAAAGGCACCCACCCGGGCCAACGGAGAGGGAAGCGACGAGAGCCCATCGGCGGGCGGCACAGACATGTCCAAAGGCTACCGAACCGAGCCCTGGTACCGGGCAGTGTGCTCAGGCAGCAGTGCCCGGTAACCTCCCAGCCTGTGCAGGCCGGTCAACGATCCTGGCGCCGGTGAGTCCAAACACCACGGGCGTGATCTCCGGTGCATAGGTGGCGAACACGCTCCGGGATGTTTGTCGTACCCCCCCGATATGGTGACCGTTGCCGCTTCCCCCGCGCCGTAATTGTTCAACGCAACAACATCAGGAGGTCCGCTATGGACGCCCAAGAACTCAACCTCGTCGTCATCCGTGGCAGGGTGGCACCCAGCGCCCAAATCCGTTCCTTGGCCGACGGCAGCACCCAACTGCAGTGGGACATGGTGGTGGGCACCGAGCGGGTCCCTGTTTCCTGGGCCTCGGTGGCCGACCATCTGCCCGCTGTCGGTGATGAGATTCTCGTGGTGGGCCGTGTACGACGCCGGTTCTTTCGAGCTGGTGAAGTCACTCAGAGCCGTACCGAGGTGGTGGCCGAGCGGGTCTTGGCAGCGACGGATCGGCGTCGTAGCCGCAAAGTGCTGGACGAAGCGGTGGCGCGCATCGGGCCGGGCTGAGTGTTCGATCGATCGTCCGCCCAAAGCCCGGGCTGCGCTGCGCCGCTTACGACTGGCACACTGTGGCCCATGTCCGTCAGCGAACCGCCGCACCAACTTCGAGAATGGTTCGTGGCCGCCGCCATCATCGAGAGTGGTCCCAAGGTGCTGCTCGTCCAGAACCGACGCCGCAATGGGTTGCTTGATTGGTCCACGCCGGGCGGAGTGGTGGAACCCGGGGAGGAAACCATCGATGGATTGGTTCGTGAGGTCATCGAGGAAACCGGCATCACCGTCACCGAATGGCGAGGCCCTGTGTATTCAGTGGAAACCATTGCTCCCGGGATGGGATGGCACCTACGCGTGGCGGTGTACGAGGCGCTGTCCTGGGAGGGCGACATCGTGATCGAGGACCCGGACGGCATTGTCATTGATGCCAGATTCGTCCCTGTCCATCATGCCGCCGTGCATCTGGCCGCCAATGCCCGATGGGTGTCAGAGCCCATCACCGACTGGCTGGAGCAGCGCTGGGACGGACATCGTATGTACACATATGATCTTGATGGTGCGGATCGATCCAGCCTCGTGGTCACCCGCCGCTGAGCGGATCAACAGTGGTCCCTCAATCGACTGGGAGCGCCCCTCGCACCATCCTGCACGTGGACATGGACGCGTTCTATGCATCAGTGGAGACGCTGTTGGACCCGTCATTGCGGGGTAAGCCGGTGATCGTTGGTGGGTCGGGGGAACGCGGTGTGGTGGCGTCGTGCTCGTATGAGGCCCGGGCCTTCGGTGTGCGCTCGGCCATGTCGTCCGGGCGGGCCAAACGGTTGTGCCCGCACGCCGTTTGGGTCAGCGGCGATCACGGTGTGTACACGCAGTACTCCGCACGTATCCATGAGGTGTTCTCGGCCTATACCCCCTTGGTGGAAGGCATTGCACTGGACGAGGCGTTTCTCGATGTCAGTGGGGCATTGCGATTGTTGGGGGAGGGCCCCACCCTGGCTGCTCGGGTGCGCGCCCAGATAATGAACGACACCCGGCTGCGGTGTTCAGTGGGGGTGGCCACCAGCAAGTTGGTGGCCAAACTGGCTTCGGAGGCGGCCAAACCCGACCCAGCCGGTACAAGGGTGCTGACTGGTGCCCGGCTGGTGTCGGAGGGAGTGGTGCAAGTGGTCCCGGGTGACGAGGTGATGTTCCTCCACGCCCACCCCGTGCGGGCGTTGTGGGGGGTGGGCCCTTCCACCATGGCCCGCCTCGACCGCTTCGGCGTCCAAACGATCGGACACTTGGCGGCCCTCAGCGAGGATGCGGCGATCCGCGCGCTGGGGGCGGCCCACGGCCGCCATCTCCATGCACTGGCCAACGGCGTGGATCACCGAGATGTGGAGCCGGACCGAGCGGCGAAGTCGATCGGCCATGAGGAGACGTTTTCCACCGACCACCACGATCTTCGTGTACTGCGGACCGAGATCATCCGTCTCTCCGACGCCGTGGCAGTGAGGTTGCGTGCTGCCGGAGTGGCAGGCCGCACCGTCACCCTGAAGCTGAAGTTTCCGGATTTCCGCCTCATCAGTCGGTCTCACACCCCTTCCGATCCGCTCAGCGCCGGGGCCGCCATCGCTGAACAGGCGGACTCGTTGATGCGCCACCGCGAGGTGGCCGCCGAGATCGAGCGCCTGGGGGTGAGGTTGTTGGGCGTGAGCATGTCGAACCTCACCAACCGAGCCGCCATCGCCACGGTCCAACAACTGGCGATGTTTGCAAGTGAAGCTGAGCCAGCCGCCACGCCTGACCTCGGTGAGGTGGACGACGTGGTGGCCGCCATCAGAGCTCGCTTTGGGGCTGATGCGGTGGCTCCGGCGGTGCTCACATCGGCCAGTGGGATGCGCATCAAACGGCTGGGTGACACGCAATGGGGGCCCGGGGAGACCCCTTGAACCCGTTGCTATTGGGAAGGTCCGAGCCTGTGTCAGACTCAACATTGTCGGGTAACTCGATTTCGGTGTTGTTGTGTTCTGCGTAAGAAACAGTCCGGAGGGGCCGCCGTGCCACTTTCAGAAGAAGAACAGCGAGTGCTCGATGAGATCGAGCGTCAACTGTATGAAACTGACCCACAACTTGCCCATCAGGTACGGACCCGCTCAGCGCCCGCTAGTGCGGCGCGACGCCTGCGCTGGGGCGCCCTCGGCACGGTTGTTGGGCTGTCGATACTGGTGGCTGGGTTCCGGACGTCAGTGATTTTTGGTTTGCTGGGGTTTCTGGTGATGGTGGTGTCGCTGGTGGTTTTGGAGCAGGCCATCCGATCAGCCACTACAGGTACGTCGTCGGCGTGGGCCCAGAAGGTACGCCAACGGGCTTCCGAGCGATCACCGCAGAGGCGGCGCCCACCCGGCCTCTAACTATTCGGGCGTCATGGTGGGGCGGATCGGTCCAACCCGATACCGTGGCCGCAACCCGAATGCCAGCAGGCGGCGTAACCGGCGAGGTGCGTGAAGACGTCCGGCCAAGCTGCGATGGGTGGACTCCAACGATTCCAACACTGTCTGCGAATGCGCCGTGGCTTCACCAACCGGTCCGTATTGCGCTTCCTCCACCCTGGTCACCAGCGCCTCGAGGTCAGGTAGTGACTGGTCGGCATGCAATCGATGAGCGAAACGAATCACCGGTTCACCGGCCGGGCGTACGTGTCCCAACCAAGCCAGATCATCCTCCACTGCGTTCCAAGCGGCGGCCACCCGCAGCAACGGGTCACTGGGAGTTTTTCCTATCCGCAGCCGCCGAACCACCGTGGGGGCCAGAGCAGCCACCAAGACCGCCAGCATCATCAACCCGATGGTGAAGGGGAGTCCGGCGCTGCGCCCAGGCGGGTCGGCGGAAGCGCCGGCCCCAACCGCGATGGTGGTGGGAACTGCAGCCGTGGCGGTATCGGGGGCAACTGTGGTGGGGGGAGACAGGGTGGTGGATGGCGCAGGGGTGACATCGGGTGTCCCGCGACCGGGGGTGGGCTCGAAGGCAGTCCATCCACCCGCCAACAACAGTTCCGGCCAGGCGTGGGCATCACGACCTCGAACCACGTAGGAACCATCGGCCTCGAGCGTTCCCGGGATGAACCCGACCGCCACGCGCGATTCCATCCCCAAGGTGCGCGCCATCACCGCAAACGCCCCGCTGAACTGCTCGCAATAGCCCCGCTTCACCGAGAACAAGAATGATTCCAAGGTCATGGGGCCGTCATTGACCACGTTGAGGTCATATGTGAACCCCTGGATGAACCAGCGTTGGAGGAGCAGGGCGCGCTCGGTGTCGGTGGTGGCACCAGCAGTGATGGTCCGGGCCAACTCTGCGATACGGGGCGAAACCGTGCCCGGTAAGGTCAACAGCTCCTTTCGGCGAGCGTCGCTGATGAGGGCGTCGGCGGGGTCGGGCGGACCGCTGGTGATGATGAAACGTCGCCCGTCACTCAGATCGGTCCGCACCACTGCGGCGCGGGTACCAGCATCGATTCCAACGTCGGTGGCAGTGACGCCCGTGGGGTCAGCAACTCTCACCACTCGGCCTCCGACCGGCAACCACGGCGAACGTAAGTTGGTGATTTCCAGGGTCTGGGTCCAGGAACCGGGTGGATCGGGGGCGACACCGGATTGGCGGGGTAGCGCGATGGGATCACCAGTCCAGCTCTCGTCGACGTAGTGGTCCAACGCCGTCTGGCGCCAGTACGTTGGGTGATTGGTGATGACCTTGAACATCTCCACATCGCTCTGGTTCACCAACCTCGCTCTGGTACTCACCATGGGGTTGGTGGCCAGGCGCTCCGGGTCGGCGCCCGAGGAGCGGTCGTTGCGCCAATCCACCAGTCCGTTGACGGCCCAGTGCGGCGGATGGGTGGCCACCGCGCCGGCCACCACCAACCCCAGAGCGGCCACGGCCACGGCCTGGAACACGGAGTTGTGCCGGGGTCGTCCTCCGAGCCAGGCATCAGCGTTGAGTTCTCGGGAGCGAGCCGAGATGGCCAACAACGTGAGGGCCAACGCGAACCCGACCACCACCTCCATCCGATACCGGGCAGGGGCCAACGCCGAGGTCACGATGAGCACCACCGTGGAAGGCACACAGGCCTCGGTGACGTAGCGCAGCCGGAAGGCAATGGCGTCAGAGACGGTGCCCACCATCCACGCCGCCGCCACCGCTGTGAGAGTGAAACCGAGCAGAGGCGGTGTAGGAGCGCGAACGCTGGTGAAGCGATCCCACGCTTCGATCAACGACAGACGCACCGCCGACGCGGTGTCACCCGAAGGCAGGAACCCGTAGCTGATGGTGTCATGGAACGCCGCACCCGCCACTGCCAGTGAGAGCGCCACGAATGACACCAACGCCGCCACCGGGCCGGGGATCCGAGCGGCCCGACAGGTGATGGCGATACCGTGCGTAAGCAGGACCGCCACCACGATGGCCTGGAGGGGCCGGGTGGAGGTGAACAGGCGTCCGATGCCGACGAAAGCGGCCACGTCGACGGCCACCACGCCCGCCTCGACACCGAAACGGCTCCAGGACAGACGACCCCGCAAGCGTTGTGCTGACGACAGTGGCGCCCTCACTGTGTCCCCCGGACAACCACGGCTCGGGGGTTGCTGGTGTGGGACTGGCCGACGGTGACGAGTAGCGATGGCCAGTGCGCGATGGCCGCCATGTCGGTGATTACTGCAGCCCCTGGAGACCCGAACGGATCCACCCGCAGAATACGGACCCTCTCGGAGACCCCTTCTACGGTGGCGGTGGCGCCGGTGATGACGATGTCGGTATCGGAACCCCAATCCGTGACGGCGTGCGGCACTTGGTCCAGTTGGGCCGCCGCCAACACGTTGAGGGCATCAACACCGGAACGAGCCGGGGTAGAGCTCAACAATCGCACCCGAACAGGCGGCCGCTCGTCGCCCACGGGACCGATGATGCTGGCCACACAGCACAACATCAGTTCGAACGATTCCGGAGAATGCGAGCTCGACCGATCGTCGACCACCAACGATGGGCTGGATTGACCAACCGGATGCGACAATCGCACCATCAATCCCCGGCCTCGCGCCGATGCCGTCCAATGCACCCGCCGCAGTTCGTCCCCCGCCACATACGCTCGGAGCCCCTCGAACTCCTCATCGCCACCAGGCCGCCAACGCGCAGCGGCAACGGTGGTGTCAGACACGGTGGCGGTACCGTAGCCGGGGGTAAACCCAGCGCGGGGTGCACCCACTTGTTGGGGCCAGACGTTGACGGACGTGGACGGCCCGACGTCGAGCCGTCGTGACGCCAACCCCAGCGCATCCAGACGCCGAACTTCGAGCGGCCCCAAACGCAGCACCCCGCGTTGGGGTAGCGCCAACGGAAACGAGCCACGCGATTTCTGGCCCGCACCCAACGGCGGGGACCAGACGTGGAGACGGCGACCGTCGTCGACATGTTCGGTGAGCAGCAGGGTGCCGCTTCGACGAA
>JAYVGK010000237.1:0-9422 GCA_043772215.1 Acidimicrobiales bacterium
GCATGCCTCGGATGATCTGCTCGGGAGCACCGGGACCTTGCACGGTGACCTCTTGGAATCTCACCGGGTACCCCGGGAAGCGGACGGCGATGACACTCTCTATGTCCTTACGTACGGCGGCATCGGTTCCACACACGACCCCCACGCAGGCCGGAAGACGCGGGATGAGCCGCCGTGGTCGATCCAGCAATCCATCGGCGCGCATACGTTCGCGAATGTCGGCGAGGGCCTGGGCGATGGCCCCTTCACCTACCGGGGTCACTTCGCGAGCTTCGAACTGGAGTTGACCGCGATCGGCCAACATCATGAGCTTGCCCGTGACGGCGACCCGCTCACCGTCTCGTACGCGCGCCCATTGCTTACGTCCGGCTGGCACCACCACGGACAATTGCGCGGTGCGATCCTTCAGGGTGAAATAGATACGACCGCCGCCGTACACCTTTGATTGGTGCACCTCGCCTTCCACCGTGATGGATCCAATTTGGGCCAACTGTCGGGCCACCTCGCCCACCAACCGGGTCAGTGACAGTCGCCGGGGGGCGTCGAGGTCCATACCCAGGCTCATTGCCTCAGCCGTCACTGGTTCAGCCACGGTCGGCGCTATTCGGTCGAGCTAGCAGGGACACGTCCATATGATGGACGTAACGCTATGACAGTTTGACGTTGACCTGCTTACATCGAGCGCATCACGAGAACGAGGACACTTCCATGACTGATCTGATGAATGCTGACACCGACGCGCAGTCCGGCGCGCTCATCACAGTCACACCGGCCGCCTTGGCCACGGTGATCGAGGCCCGTTCGGGCGAGATCGACGCCGATGGTTTGGCCCTGTGGCTCGAGGTGGGATCCGCCTCGGGCGGGCGTTTTCGCTACGACATGTGGTTCCAGCGTGGCGATGAGGCCGCTGCTGACGCCGAAACCATCACCTTGCAAGGTGTCACCCTGGTGGTCACCGCCGGATCCGTCGAGAAACTCCGGGGCGCCACCCTGGATCTGGCTTCTGATGGCAGCGGCATGGTGTTGCTCAACCCCAATGAGCCCCAGCCCGCCGTGTCTGCTCCTCCCGTGGCCGTCCCCGCCACTGCCGATCTGAGTTCCCCATTGGCCATGCGGGTGGTGCAGGTGTTGGAGGAGCAGGTGAATCCCTCCATTGCATCGCACGGCGGATTTGCCCAACTCATGGCCGCTGAAGGCGACACCGTGTGGCTCATGATGGGCGGCGGATGTCAGGGCTGTGCCATGTCCAAGGCCACATTGCGCCAAGGTATCGAAGTGGCCATCAAGGAGGCAGTTCCCGAGATTCTCCACGTGGTCGACGTCACCGACCACCAGTCGGGCGACAATCCGTTCTACCGCTGAACAGATTCACAAGTTTCTGCGCGACTTCCGAGCTGCAGGCGCGTCGTCTACTTCCGGAGGCTCCGGTCCAACTGATCCGTCGCTGGTGGACCGGGGTCTTCATTCAGCGATTTATTGCGGTGCGATAGACAATGAACATGTCTGACACCCTGCCGCTGTCCCTCGACGAGTTGCTCTCTACCACTCGCGCCGTACGCAAACGTCTCGATTTCGATCGACCTGTGTCGCGAGAGCTGGTCACTGAATGCATCGACCTGGCCTTCCAGGCGCCTACCGGCTCGAACCGTCAGGGTTGGCATTTCATGGTGGTGGAAGATGGCGCCAAGAAGCAGGCACTCCAGGACATGTACGGCCGCTTCTTCGACCCGTACGTGGGGGCTGCCAAGCCGCAGTACGCCGAGGGCGACACCCGGGGCGAGCGCCAGTCCAAGGTCACGGACTCGGCCACATTCCTACGCCACAACATGCATCGGGCCCCATATTTGGTGATTCCGCTCCTGGAGGGTCGGGCCACGGAGGGTTGGAACTCCATGACACAGGCCAGTTACTGGGGGTCCATCCTGCCGGCGTTTTGGAGTTTCATGCTGGCCGCCCGAGCCCGTGGACTGGGAACTGCGTGGACCACCTTGCATCTACCGGCGGAGCAGGAAGCGGCCGACATCTTGGGCATTCCGTTCGACAAGTTCACCCAGGGCGGACTCACTCCGCTGGCCTACACCGTCGGTACCGATTTCAAGCCTGCGCCTCGCTTGGACTCCTCGTCGTTGATCCACTGGGACACCTGGTAAATCTTTCGGCGATCAGTAATCGTGCTTAGGGACATAACCGCCCCGGCCCATCGACTGTGATTGCGCTTCGTCCATCTCCTGTACGCCGCCGTTGACCTCGGTGACCCACGGCAAGCGGTCCTTGAGGATGCGCGACACACCCGCCTGCAGGGTGGTGGACGACACCGCACAGGAGCTGCATGACCCCTGAAGTTGGACGTCGACCACGCCGGTTTCCACGTCAGCCCCCAAAAGCGCCAAGTCGCCGCCGTCTTGTTGCACCACGGGACGCATGAGTTCAATCACGGACTGCAGTGCCTTCAGTCGCTCGGACCGGGCATCTTCGGACAGGAGAACGGCGGTATCGCTCATGCCCACAGTTTGCCCTATGGACGGACTTAGCAACACGGCCAGTCGGGCAAGCACCGAAGACGAGCTTGAGAGCGCAGCCCCAATGTTGCGGCCGTAGTGCAACGTCCGCCAAGCCCAACTCCCTGGAGCGGGTGCAGCGGGTGCGCTGGAGGGTTGTGCTGCGTACGATCATCGGTTGATGGCTTCTGACCCACGATCGCGACTTCCGACGTTGGCGGCTGGGTCGCTGCGCTCGGTCACCCCCTGTCGGCGGCGCCTGGCCCGCCATCTCGACCCCGACGATCGACCCTACTCACCCACCAACGACGGGCGATTCCGGCTGGGCAAGGCCATCGACGAGGCCATCAGGGCGGCCCACGACAGCCTTGACATAGCTGCCCCCGATACCGAATTCGATGACGTCCTCGTGCGATCGGTGCCTGCTGAGTTGGGGCTGGAGGAGGCACGGCGCTTCAGTGTGGCGCTCGACCATTATTCGGAGTTGGCGGAAAGCAGGCCGATGAAGCTGCACCCCCATGCCGGCGAAACGCTGGAGCGACCCAGTCGAGATTCCACCTGGGCACTGCGGGCCAGTATGGGACTGCTTATGCACAACGACGCTGGCCACATCGAGTTGCGCCACATCAACACCAGTCCCGCCCCGTCGCCAGTGCCACAGCAATGCTCGGACTCCGACCTGGCCAGGGTGGCGCTGTTGGGACCAGCCACCATGGGTCGCACGGTGAGAGTGGTGGAACTGTGGACGGAGGGCATGGCCACGGTAGTGATCCACGAGGTGACACCCGAAGCGGTCACCTCGCTACGCGACCGATTGGTAAGCGCCGTCGACCAAGCACGCCAGCATCCCGATGACGTCACCCCCGGCTGGTGGTGCACCACCTGTCCGGCCATCGCCGGGTGCCCCGCAGTGCCGGCCACCCGCTTCGAAAACGTGCTCGGCCACTTCGGATGAGGACGATGTTGGGGGCGCCCTTCCAGCCTGCTCCGGGGTTGTTGGTGCTGTCGGCATCGAAGCTGAGGGACTTTCAATCGTGTCGCCAGCGCTTCCATCTGGCCCACGTACTTGGCCTGCGAGGCGACGGTGACTTCGACGACCTGGGCACCGGTCCCGGACTTCATGTACATGCCGAACTCCATACTCGCCATGCCCAGTCTCAAGCGTCCGGACCATCACACGACAGTCCCGAGCACAGCAACGAGGAGACCCCTGACGATCCTGCCGTGAACCGGGCCATACGTGCCCATATTGAATTGTGTCCCGGTGACCAAGCGCAGTACTTGGGCGGAGAAGTCGACCTGCGGTGGTTTGCCCCCGGTAAGGCGTTGCTCGTCACCGGACGCGTCGATGCCATGTGGCGTTATCCCGATGGCACTTTGGAGGTACGCGACTACAAGACCGGGTCCGTGCCCGACGTGCTCGACAATGACCCGGGTGCACTGTTGTACGCCCTACTCGCCGCCACCCAGCCGCCAAGCGCACCGCCAACCTATGCACCGGGTCCGCTACGCGTGGTGTACGAACGATTGGGCGGCGAAAAGCCAGGCATCGTGTCGCTCGACGTCACCGCCGATGTGCTCATCAGAGCGCGACGCGCAGTGTTCGACTTGGCTGACGACATCCGACGCGAACGACACTTCCCGGCATCGCCACACCCCGCCCGATGTCGTATGTGCCCATTCATTTCTACCTGTCCCGAAGGGCGCGCCACCCAATGAGCTCCCCATGAGGACTTCAGATACGGCGTTGCGGATTGGCCTGCCCGCAGTGTTGTTCGGGCTCGTTGATGCCGTGGCGGTGGCATCGGGCGGTCGGTCGCTGCCGCTGTCGTTGGCATCGGGCGTCCTACTCGGCGGGTTCGTGGCCGGTGGGGTGGTACTGCGAGATCGGTTCCGGGCCCGCCGCCGTGCGGTCGGCGAGGAGCATCGTCAAACGTCATCTGCACCACTTGGCAGTTGGTCCAATCCGTCACGACGGCAGCGAGTCATCACCCGATTCTGGGAACGCCGCCACGACCAAGGTCAACCACCAGCCAACCCCCTGGGAGAACGTCGCAACCGTCACTGATTCCGATGCACGGAACCTGCCTCAACGAGCCAATCCCACCGGTTCAATTCAAGTCAGAGGCCAAATGTACCGATAACTCACCCTGTGAACCATGGCGATCCGACTCGGTTCCCTCCGTATGGGAGCGACCAGATGGTCGCTCTGCTGGACGACCTCACAGGGCTGTGCAACCGCGTGTCGATCCTGTTGGAAACGGGTCGTGCCCTGGATCGCGCCAGTCGTTTGGAGCGCTCCGTGTCGATCCTGGTGGTGGATCTCGACCGCTTCTCGCTGGTCAGCGAATCACTTGGTGGCGCTGCGTCAGATCGATTGCTGCAGGTGGTGGCTGATCGTTTGGTGAAAGCAGCCCGAGGTCACGATCTGGTGGCCCGCTTGGAATGGGACCGCTTTGCGGTGCTGCTGGACCTGGTGGGTGACTCACAAGAAGCCATTGGGGTGGCGGCGCGCATCTTGTCGGCCCTGCGCCAGCCGGTGGAGTTCGAAGGCCACACGGTGCGTACCGACGCCACCATCGGCGTGGCCATGAGCCGGCCCGAAAGCACTGCCAGCGACCTCATGGACGAGGCCACCGCTGCGCTCACCCGGGCCAAACTCGACGGTCGAGGGCGCTGGGAGATGTACGACGAGGCCCTCCGTATGGAGGCTATCAGCCGTATGCGCATCGAAACTGATCTGCGTAGCGGCATCGACACCGGAGCCATCCGGCCCTGGTATCAGCCAATTGTGGATCTACATACCGGCGCCCCCACGGCGGTAGAAGCCTTCGTACGCTGGCATCACCCCCAGCACGGCGTGCTCCCCCCCGCCGCATTCTTTGCCATTGCCGAGCGGGCCGGTTTGGGTGGGGATCTGTGGGATCTGATGCTCGATGCAACGTTGGAAGCAGTGGCCGGATGGCGGGCCAAGGCCGAACACGCCAACCTGGGTTTGGTACTCAATTTGTCGAATAGCCAAATTGGGCAACCGCAATTGGTGCAACACCTACTGGAACGCCTCGATCATCACGGAGTACCCACCACCGCACTCACCATCGACATTCGTGACGACGTGATGGCCCAATTGCGCCGTAATCACGCAGTGCTCACCGAGTTGCGCAACGTGGGAGTCCGTCTGGCCCTTGACGACTTCGGCACCGGGGCCATGCCCATTCAGAGTCTGCGCTTCTTCCCGGTGGACGAACTGAAGATCGACTCGTCACTCACCAGTGGAATGTCGCAGGGTGGCACCGACGCGGGGCTGGTGTTGGCACTGGTGCATATGGCTGAAGCGCTGGGGGCAACGGTGGTGGCCGAAGGAGTGGAGCGTTTGAGTGTGGCCCGCCAATTGGCCACGCTGGGAGTGACTCGGGCCCAGGGTCATCTGTTGTGCCCAGTACTACCCAGGGGCGATTTGGATCGGTTGTTCTCCCACGAGCGTCCGTTCGAGACCGCCGTGGCCCATATCTTTCCTCGTCCTGGCACCCAGTAGCTTGCCGGGCGTGAGAATTCGCCCCTCTGCCACTCGGAATGTGCTTCGCCTATTTGCCATGGCCATGGTGGTGGCGGCTGCGTGTGTCACCCTCCTGTCAGGGTCCTCCGCTCGAGCCAGCGCAGTACCCAGGACACCAGCGACACCGGCCGCACCGAGTACCGCGTCACTGTCCGGCGGCGACCTCACGGTGGCCAAGGCGGCCGTGCTCGGAGTGGTGGAGGGCCTCACCGAATACCTCCCGGTGAGTTCCACGGGCCACCTGCTCATCACGGAGCGGATCCTCGATGTAGGCCAGAACGACGCCGATCGCGAGGCCATCAACTCGTACACCGTCATCATCCAGATCGGGGCCATCTTGGCGGTATTGGCGGTGTCGTGGCGGCGCGTGGTTGAGGTGCTCCAAGGGTTGATCGGGCGCAGCGAACCGGGGCGCAGGCTGCTGTTCGCCCTCATCGTGGCCTTCATACCGGCCGCCATCATCGGCAAGGGCGGCGAAAAGATCATCACCGACAAACTGTTGAGACCGTGGCCGGTGGTGGCAGCGTGGATCGTGGGTGGTGTGGTGTTGTTGGTGCTGTGGCCAAAAATTTCCGGCCGAGTGTCCAGCAAAGGAGCCGGAGCGGCTTTGGAATCGTTGACGCTGCGCCAAGCAGCGATCATTGGTGGTGCCCAGGTTTTGGCATTGTGGCCGGGTACCAGCCGCAGCCTCGTCACCATCATGGCGGCGTTGGCACTGGGATTGAACGTGGTGGCAGCGGTGGAGTTCAGCTTCCTCTTGGGACTGCTGACGCTGACAGCAGCCACCGCCTACGAAGGCCTCACGCACGGCTCCGAAGTAGTGGACCGGTTCGGCACGGGTACCCCGCTGGTGGGCATCGTGGTGGCCGGCATTGCTGCGTTCATCTCAGTAAAGTGGATGTTGAGTTGGTTGCAGCACCGAGGCCTGGAAGTGTTTGGCTACTACCGGATTGCCGTTGGCGTGGTGGTGGCAGCACTGCTGGTGACGAGTGTGATCTGACTGGTCGCAGCGGTGCTGGCCTACGGCGCCACCGTGCTCGATGGCGCCGACGTCTATGACGATGCAGCTGTGGCGATGCGGTTGGCTTTCTTCAACGCCTTCGGGCCTTTGCGCAGCCCATCGAGGTTGGAGTCAACAGCCGTGAGTTCGACCTCGGCGGCCTTCAGCGAATCCTGGGCATCTTTGAGCGCTACGACATTGGCCGCTGCAACCGCTTTGTCACCCTTGTCAGACTCCAAGATGGTGACTTGCTGCACCGCCAGCCGGGCCTTGTCAGCGGTGGCCTGTACCCGGGCTGGAAGATCACCCAAGGTGGCCGCCACCACGGCCTGATCGGCGCCCAGCGGAGGAGTCGCGGTGAGCATGGCAATGCGACCCTGCAGCAACACGGTGCGGGCCACCACGATGGCGCACGTACCGCTGAGTGCTACCCGAGGACCTTCGAGGCCATAAATGCGCAGGTCGCTGTAGATACGTCGATATGTGTCCTTGGCCCGCTTCACATCGGTTTCTGCGGCCAACTGGGTGCCGAAGGCATTGAGAGCACTGGCGTCGGCGGTGAGCAGATCAGCCAGCACCGGACGAGAACAGTCACCGTCTTTGGCGGACCGCCTCGACAGTTCAGCCAAACGGGATTGGCGCAGCGAGATGGCAGCCGCCGCCTTGCTCTTGAGTTCCGGCAAGCGGTCCGGTCCGGTGGGATTGGTAAGCTCCAATGCTGTCTCGCGGGCTACGGCAATACTCTCGTCGGAACCAGGAAGCACGGTGTCGGCCGAGGCGCTGACGGCTCCGAACAGCACCGCCGCGGTGACCAACGCGCTGAGCAACGGGGCTGGCGTGAAGAGACGGGTTTGAGATTGGAGACGCCGGAACACGAGAGGAATAATGACCGCCGAAAATGAGGAGGGTGTAATGGTTCGGCTGATCCGCGTTCACGTTGATGTGACCGCCGTCGCCAGCCCTCGCAAACCCGTCAGTCGCCCCGGAGCCGGTCCATCTGGCGTCGATCGCGCTTGGTAGGACGACCTGAGCCGGGGTCACGAAACAACACGTTGGTGAGAGGATCTCGTTCGGGCAGAGGTGGGCTGTGATCCACGATGCACTCGGCGGCGATGGGCGCCCCTACTCGGGAGTCGATCACCCGCACCACCTCCACCACTCGGTGCCAGTGTCCCACCCGCGCCTCCACGTTGTCACCTATACGCACCTTGGCGGCCGGTTTCACCACGTTGCCGTTGACCCGGACATGGCCGCTCTCACAGGCGGCAGCAGCCAGCGATCGGGTTTTGTACAGCCGGACAGCCCATGTCCAACGGTCGATACGGGTGGTTTCCATATGGTGGTGCGGCCCGCGCTACTTGGGGCTGCGTTTTTGGATGCGGGCCCATTCGTCCTTCAACGTGACGCTGCGATGGAACACCGAGGCGTCGTCGAGATCCGCACAGAAATAGCCCAGCCGTTCGAATTGCACACGGTCACCAGGATTGGCATGGGCCAGTGCGGGCTCCACATACGCACGCAGTGTTTCCAACGACTCGGGGTTGAGGAACTCCAGCGGGTCACGGCCGTCGTGGCCATCGGGATATGGGTCGCTGAACAGGTGGTTGTACAGGCGCACCTCGCGCAGTTCGGCGTGCTCGGCGGACAGCCAGTGCAGGGTGGTCTTCACCTTGCGTCCGTCGGGGGCCGACCCGCCTGCAGTGGTCGGGTCGTAAGTGGCCCGGAGTTCCACGATGCTGCCTTGGTCGTTCTTCACCACTGCGGTGCATTTCAGGAAGTACGCATAGCGAAGTCGAACCTCGTTGCCCGGCGCCAAACGGAAGAACTTGGGAGCAGGGTGCTCCATGAAATCTTCCTGTTCCAGATACAGCACTCGGGAAAAGGGGATCTTACGGCTACCTGCGGTGGGATCCTCGGGGTTGTTGACGGCGTCCAGCCATTCCACGTGACCCTCAGGGAAGTTCTCCACCACCACTTTCAGGGGGTGCAGCACCGCCATACGGCGCACCGACGTGCGGTTGAGGTCTTGGCGTAGAAACCATTCCAACAGTTCGATCTCGTTGGTGGAGTTGACCTTGGCCACACCTATATGCGCGCAGAAGGTTCGCAGTGTCTCCGGTGTGTAGCCCCGGCGTCGCATTCCGCGCAAGGTGGGCATTCGCGGGTCATCCCATCCGGTGACCAACTGATCACGTACCAATTCAGCCAGCTTCCGTTTGGACAGCACGGTATGGGTGAGATTGAGCCGGGCAAACTCGAATTGACGGGGACGGTCACCGGGCAGTTCAAGGTGATCCAAGTACCAGTCATACAAGGGACGATGGGCGTCGAATTCCAGCGTACACACCGAGTGCGTGATTCCCTCCAG
>JAYVGK010000238.1:0-3770 GCA_043772215.1 Acidimicrobiales bacterium
TCGGAGCTGGAAACCCGGCTGTCCGACGGACATCGTCAGATCGGTGCGCCCCGGGACTCGACCCGCCATGGTCACGGAGCCCCGGAGCGTACCGATCACTCCCCGCCCAAAAATGGGCCCAAAAATGATGGGCCCACGCCCGAGAAGCCCAGTTGGGCCAACGGGGGAGACTCGCCGGCCTGGTCACGCAAGCGCGACGCCTACCAACCTCCCGCCGGCATGCGGCCCCGTAGCGCCACCAACGTGGCCTATGCGGAATTGCACTGTCACTCCAACTTCAGCTTTCTGGATGGGGCGTCGCACCCCGAGGCGCTGGTGGAAGAGGCCGTCCGGCTGGGCCTCGAGGCCCTGGCCATCACTGACAACGACGGTTTGTACGGGGTGGTCCGCTTCGCCGAGGCGGCCCGGGCCCATGGGTTGGCCACCATTTTCGGAGCCGAGCTCACCATCGATGCCACCTCCCGCTACGACCAGCGGGTGGGCCGGGCCGTGCCCGAAGGGGCGGGATTGGTCATTTTGGCGCAAGATCCGGTGGGCTACGGCCGCCTGGCCCGGGCCGTGTCCACCTCCCATCTGGCGGCGGGAGAGAAGGGGGCGCCCCGTCTCACCCTGGAGCAGTTGGCCGAGTTGGCCCGAGGAGCCACCGCCCCGTTTCGTACCGCGCTGCGCTCCGCCCCCGCCCCTGAGGCGGCCATTGCTCAGCGCGAAGGTCTCGGCGAAGGTCTCGGCGAAGGTCTCGGCGAAGGTCTCGGCGAAGGTCTGGCTGACGTGGTGTCCATCCATGCCCTCACCGATGGCGACGAGGCGGCCATCGATGCCGCCATCTCCCGTCACCCCGCCGCCCAGGGTCGTCATGGGAGAACTGCCCAGCCCCACGCCCCCCACGCCACCTCCGACGATGTGCACTGGCGGGTGCTCACCGGCACCCAGCGCGGTGCGCTCACCCAAGCCCTCATGGAGCACGGGCCCACTGCCGCCCGCCGCCAATTGGATCGCCTGGTGGATGCCTTTGGCCGGGAGCACATCGTGGTGGAACTGTGGGACCACGGCGATCCCCTCGACAGTGCCCGCAACGATGCGTTGGCCCGGTTGGCACTTCAGGCTGACGTGGATCTCATCGCCACCAACGACGTCCGCTACGCCACCCCATTGCAGCGGCCACTGGCCACAGCACTGTCGGCATTGCGGGCCCGGCGCAGCTTGGATGACATGGACGGGTGGCTGCCCGCATCGGCGGCTGCGCATCTGCGTTCCGGGGCCGAGCAGGCCCGGCGTTTCGCCCGCTATCCCGGAGTTCTGGAGCGCGCCGTTGAGCTAGGTCGTATGTGTGCATTTGATCTGCAACTGGTGGCACCAAAGCTGCCGCCATATCCATGTCCGGCTGGGCACAACGAGATGACGTGGCTGCGCGAACTCACCGAGCGCGGCGCCACCCACCGCTACGGTCCTCGTGGTCAAGAGCGCGTCCCCGGGGCCTATGCCCAGATCGACCATGAGTTGGCGCTCATCGACCAACTCGGTTTTCCCGGATACTTCCTCATCGTGTGGGACCTGGTGGAGTTCTGCCGCCGCTCCAACATCTTTGCCCAGGGTCGTGGCAGTGCCGCCAACTCAGCGGCCTGCTATGCGCTTGGCATCACCAACGCCGATGCCGTGTCGTTGGGACTGTTGTTCGAGCGGTTTCTGTCCCCCGAGCGAGACGGGCCGCCGGACATCGACATCGACATCGAGTCGGGCCGTCGTGAGGAGGTCATTCAGTATGTGTACGCACGATATGGGCGTGAGAACGCGGCCCAGGTGGCCAACGTCATCACCTATCGCAGTCGCTCGGCCATCCGAGACATGGGCCGCGCCCTGGGTCACGCCCCCGGTCGGTTGGACGCTTGGGCCAAGCAGGTGGACCCGTGGGGCAAGGTCGATACCACCGCAGCCCTGGGCCATCAAGACCGTGACATCCCCGATGCTGTGCTCCGCTTGGCGGCCGAGGTGGAGGATTATCCCCGGCATCTGGGCATCCACTCCGGAGGCATGGTGCTGTGTGACAGGCCGGTGGTGGAGGTGTGTCCGGTGGAGTGGGGGCGCTTTGCCACCGATGCCGAAATTGGGGAGGCCCTCCCCGACATGCGGCGACCTCCGGCTGGCGGTGGTGGCAGTGGTGGCAGCACACCGCTACGTACGGTGCTGCAGTGGGACAAGGAGGACTGTGCCCGGGCCGGGTTGGTGAAGTTCGACCTGTTGGGATTGGGCATGCTAAGCGCGCTTCATTTTGGAGTGGATCTCATTGCCGCCCATCATGGGGTGGAGGTGGACCTGGCCCTCATCGAGCAGGAAGACGCCGTATACGAGATGCTGTGCCGGGCCGACACGGTGGGTGTGTTCCAAATCGAGAGCAGGGCCCAGATGGCCACGCTGCCTCGACTGCGGCCACGCCGCTTCTACGACCTGGTGGTGGAGATCGCTCTCATCCGCCCCGGGCCCATTCAAGGCGGGTCCGTGCACCCCTACATCCGTCGCCGCAATGGGTTGGAGCCCGTTACCTACCTACATCCGTTACTGGAACGATCGTTGGCCAAAACGCTGGGCATCCCGTTGTTCCAAGAGCAGTTGATGCAGATGTCCATCGACGTGGCTGGGTTTAGCGGTGCCGAGGCAGATCAGTTGCGCCAGGCCATGGGATCCAAACGTTCACCCCAGCGTATGGCCATGCTGCGGTCCCGCTTCGATGAAGGCTGCACCGCCAACGGCGTGTCAGTGCCAGTGATTGATGAGTTGTGGGACAAGCTGTCCGCCTTTGCCAACTACGGGTTTCCGGAGAGCCACTCGGTGAGCTTTGCCTACCTGGTGTATTCGTCGTCGTGGATGAAATACCACTATCCAGCGGCGTTTTGTGCGGCGTTGCTCAACGCCCAACCCATGGGCTTCTACTCACCGCAGTCGCTCACCGCCGATGCCCGCCGTCATGGCGTCACGGTGCACGGGCCCGAGGTCAACCGCAGCGCCTCGGCAGCCACATTGGAGTGGCCGCAGGACAACGAGGAGGCCCCGGTGTCGGTGGTGCATCCCGGGGTGGATGCGTCCATTGTGCAGCCAGCGGTGCGTCTGGGGCTCAGCGCGGTACGTCACGTGGGTCAGGTACTGGCCGAACGCATCCACACCGAACGATCAGCGCACGGACAATATGTGGATATAGGAGATTTGGTGCGACGTACCGATGCGTCCACTCAGGCGCTCGAAGCTTTGGCCACGGCCGGTGCCCTCAGCGGGTTCGGACACGATCGCCGACGGGCGCTGTGGGCGGTGGGCGCATTGGCCCACGACCGGCCGGGTCGGTTGGCCGGCATCGTCACGGGAGCGGTAGCCCCATCGTTGCCCGGTATGGATGCGGTGGAGACCATGGCGGCGGACCTATGGGCCACCGGGGTCACCCCCGACGGATACCCCACCGAACTGCTGCGGACCCGACTCGACGAGCTGGGGGTGGTCACCGGGGCCATGCTGGCCCAGCGGCCCCACGGGTCGCGGGTACGGGTGGCGGGCATTGTCACCCATCGCCAACGTCCGGCTACGGCCGGGGGTGTCACGTTCATCAACCTGGAGGACGAAACCGGTCTCATCAACATCATTTGCTCCAAAGGACTGTGGGCCCGGTACCGCAAGGTGGCCCAAGGGGCGGCAGCACTGCTCATCCGGGGCCGACTGGAACGTACCGAGACCATCACCGAAGCCGTGGCCCTGGCCAGTGGGGACGGAGTGGGCCCCAGGGGCAGCGG
>JAYVGK010000239.1:0-3625 GCA_043772215.1 Acidimicrobiales bacterium
GAAATTCTGCCCCTAGAACTACCGAAATTCTGCCCCTAGACCAACGATGTCGGGGTGCTGAGTCTTCCTGGTCTGGTTCCCCGTAACGCCAATGGCTTCGTTGCACAGCTGGTCAGCGAGGAGCCTGCGGTCATGATGGAAGGGCCGAGAGGGTCGGGGAAATCGACGATCCTGCGTTCGGTGGCTCAGACATTCGGTGCAACGGTGGTGGATCTCGACGATGAGGCCACGCCGGCGGAGATTCGCGCCGGCTCAGATGCTGCGCTCACGTCGACGGGGCTGATCGCCATTGATGAGTTTCAACGTGCCCCAGAGGTGCTTTCCGTGGTCAAGCGGGTTGTGGATCGACAGGGTGGTGTTAGTCGGTTCTTGTTGGCGGGCTCGGTAAGCGATCGGTTGCTGGCACAGGGAACTGAGACGCTCACCGGTCGTGTGCAACGGGTCACGCTGCTGCCGTTGTCGGCCGGGGAAGCTCTTGGTCAGCCGTGCACGTGGCTAGCCGAGGTGCTGGGTGGGGACGGATCTGTTGCCAACATCCGTACTGAACTTCGGCGCGATGCGGTGTTGGAACTGGTCGCCGCTGGTGGATATCCGGGGGCGCTTCGCCGACCCACCGAAAGTCTTCAGCGCCGATGGTTGAACAGCTACTAGTCGACTGTCGCAGATCGTGACCTGCCTGCTGTTGCTGAGATACGCAACTCCGGGGCGTTGGCACAACTGTTCCGCCTTTCGGTGCAGCGGTCGGCGCAAACAGTGAACATCGCCGAGATGGCACAATGCCTGGAAATGAAGCCGCAGACCGTTCGGTCGTATCTCACTCTGCTCGAGCGGTGCTTCCTCGTAGAAGAACTTCCCGCGTGGACAGTTGGTCTGTCAGCTCGTGCGGGCGGGCGGTCCAAGCTTCATCCAGTTGACACCGGCCTCGCCTCGGCCTCTCTTTCGGCCGATGCGAGGAAACTTTCCAGACTGCCCTTCGGCGGACCGCTAGTGGAGAGCTTCGTGGTGTCGGAGCTGCGCAAACAGGCGGCGGTGATAGACGAACCATTGGTGTTCGCCCATTTTCGCGATCACACCGGGATTGAGGTCGATCTCGTCATCGAGCGGCCCGACGGCATGGTGATCGCTGTCGAAGTGAAGTCATCCGCAGTTCCGGAACGCAATGATGCAAAGGGTCTCCGGTTTCTTCGCAATGCCCTTGGCGAGCGATTCCTGTGTGGAGTGGTGTTCCACACGGGACCTCTCACCATCAAAGTCGACCAGCGGATATGGGCAACGCCCATTGCGGCGTTGTGGGGCGGCGGCGGCGTGGTGCCGGGAGCAATGGGACTCGGCTCCGACCGAATCGGCTGACGAAGACCAGTGCAGTAGACCAAGGGTCATGAACGGTAGGCAACTCGGCGAACTCATCGCAGTGGGTGGCCGCTCACTTGTCTACGCGTGGGGCAATGATGCGGTGATCAAGGTGCCACTCCCGGCCACACCTGACAGTTGGATCCGCTACGAGGCCAGTTACGCCGAAGCCATCCATGCCACCGGGGCATCGGTACCCCGGGTACTGGGGGTGGAGACCGTGGATGGCCGCCAAGCCAGTGTGTTTGAACGGGTACACGGACGATCGATGTGGTCGGCCATCGTGGAACGACCATTGGAAGCAGGGGCGTTCGGTCGAGAGTTGGCCAGGTTGCAATTGGCGCTGTTCGATGTGGTGCCACCGATGTCGCTGCCGGCGCAACGCGATCGACTGCGCTGCAAGATCCGCAACACCATCGCACCTATCGAGGCGTTGGCGCAGTTGGCACTCATGCTTGCCACATCCCATGACGGACCGCCTCGGTTGTGCCACGGCGATCTGCACCCCGGAAATGTGATCCTCGGGGCGAAGGGTCCGGTGATCGTTGACTGGTTCGACGTTTCGCGTGGCCAGGCTCTCGGTGACGTAGCCCGCACTTCGTTGTTGCTGGGTCAGGGCCGTCATGACCAGGTTCCTCATCTGCCGAGCGCACCTCCCGGGGTGCTCAAGTTGCTCCACGATGCCCATTTGACAGAGATATGCGCACATATGGACATCAGTGAGGCCGATCTCGAGCAGTGGCGTGCCATAGGTGCAGCTGCCCAACTGGGCGAAGCGGTATAGGGCGACGGGCGCGTTACAACGGGCGGATGAGCAGTTGCAGCAGCTCGAAGAGGGCCGATGCTGCGGCCAGGGTGGTGCTGTCGTTCTCCGGACATGGCAGTTCCACCGTGGCCCCCGCCTCGCTGGCCACCAGTGCGCCCGCGGCGTAGTCCCACAACTTGGTGTCACGCTCGTAGTAACCGTCGAGGCGACCCGCACCTACCCAACACAGTTGCAACGCGGCGGATCCGAAACAGCGGATGTCGCGGGCGCTGGGCAGTACCCGATGCACAATCTCACCCTGGATACCGCGAATCTCCGGGTTGTACGAAAATCCTGTAGCTATCAATCCCTGACGAAGATCAGCACACAACGACGCCGACAGACTCACCCCAGCGCTGCGCGATCCTCCACCTTTGTGGGCCGAAAATGTTTCCTGTCGCAGTACATCCACCACCGCACCAGCCACTACTTCACCGTCGACGGCGGCGGCCACACTCACGGCAAACACTGGCAGGGCGTAGAGGAAATTGATGGTGCCGTCGAGTGGATCAATGATCCATTGCAGGCGGCTGCGCGACCCGCTCAAGCCTCCCTCTTCGCCGTAGAAATCGGCCTCCGGCGTGGCTTCGATCAACAGATCGCGGATGAGGCGTTCGGCGTCGATGTCGGTCTGCGTCACCGCATCGGTGGACGACGATTTCATCCCCACCACCAATGCTTGGCCATGATTGCGCCGGATGAGTTCCGCCGCTGCTTCAGCCACTCGAATGGCCAACTCTTCCAACACCGCTGGCGATCGTTGCGAATCGGTCTCAGACACGTCGAACGTCAAGGCCGTGCTTGCCCAGCACTTCGGCGGTGTCGTCGTCGGCGCGTAGATCGGTGATGAGCACGTCGATCTCGTCGAGGCCGGCGAAGCCGAACAGTTGATCGTTGCCCAGCTTGCTCTGATCCACCAGCGCCACTACCTTACGCGCGCTTTCGATCATGGCCCGCTTCAACAACCATTCGGCTCGATACGGAGTAGTCAAACCCCGCTTGTATGACAGTCCATCGCAACTCACGAACACCACATCAACCCGCATGGCCCGCACGGCGTCGATGGTTTGGCTGTCCACCATGGCAAAGGTGTCGATACGGACCCCTCCGCCGGGCACCGACAACTCCTTCACGCCGCGGCGGGCTAGGGCCAGCGCAGTCACCAGTGAGTTGGTGATGACGTGCACATTGCGATCCACCGGAAACACGTCAGCCAGTCGAAAGGTGGTGGAGCCCGAATCGATGAGTACCGAACCGGACTCTGGTACCTCTCGAATCGCTTCCTGGGCGATGCGCCGTTTCTCATCGGCGTTCTGCATGTCACGCGAATCCACCTTGGGTTCATGATGACGGGCCTCGATGGACACTGCGCCACCGTGAACACGGCGCACCACACCTTTGTCCTGCATGTCCGACAGATCACGGCGGATAGTTTCCGTGGTGACGTCGAACCGCTTGGCCAACTCCGAC
>JAYVGK010000240.1:0-1743 GCA_043772215.1 Acidimicrobiales bacterium
GAGAAGAACCACGCCCATTCCGTGTTGAATCCGTTGGCCGCGTACTCCAAGCGGTTCACGTTGGAACAAATCATGAACGACATGATGATTTCGTATCCCAACACTCGGCCGATGTGCTCGGCCAACTGTGATGGGGGAGCAGCGGCGGTGTTGGTGAGTGAGGCCAAGCTGCGCACTCTGAGCATGGAGCAGCAACGCCGGGCGGTGAAGATCTCTGCCTCCATCCTCACCTCTGACCCGTACGAGGAAGCTTGCCAGGTGTTGCCCAATGTCAACACCCTCACGCGGCGGGCGGCCACCCAGGCCTACGAGAAGGCTGGCATTGGCCCTGAAGATCTCGATCTTGTGGAGTTGCACGATTGCTTCGCCACCGCAGAGTTGGTGCACTACGACAATTTGATGTTGTGCCCCGAGGGTGGTGCGGTCGACTTCTTCAACTCGGGCGCGCCGTGGCGTGATGGATCAAAGCCGGTGAACGTGTCGGGCGGGTTGCAGTCCAAGGGCCATCCCATTTCGGCCACCGGTATCGCCAACGTGTGGGAGGTGTGCCATCACTTGCGTGGCGAGGCGGGCGAGCGCCAGATCGAAGGCGCCAAGGTGGGATTGGCCCACGTCATTGGCCTTGGATCGGCCTGTGGTATTCATATTTTGGAGAAGTCCGGCCTGTAGCGCAGCCCGTAGCCAGGTCTAGGCCGCGACCTCGACACGCCCTTGATATACGGGAGTGTCACCGGCGAGTCAGTCCCGTTATCGTTGAGCCATGAACACACGGTGGATCCGGTTCGTGTCGATTGCGGTGGTGCTGACGGCGTGCGGCGGACCCGCCAAACGATCGGTGGTTCAGCCCGCCGAATCCAAAGTCGGCTCCAACGCCGACAAGGTCATTGGCACGCTGCTCGACGCAGTCACGGGGGCACGTGGCAAGAAGGTGGACGCGCCGGGCAAGGTGCGCTTCCTCAACTTGGTTCGAACGGGTGACGCCACCACCGACATCGACGTGTGGTGGGGCCAGCCCGATGAGGGTGACAAGGCCGCCACCGTCACCTACGGAACAATCACCGACTACATCACCCCCAAGAAGGTGAAGGGCTTTGATTCAGCGGTGTACTCGGTGACGGCCACGGGTGATACCAAAGTGTTGTGGTCGTGGGATCGTTTCAGTCCCAAAGCCGAGACCAGTCGCACGGTGATGATGTTCCCGTCCGACGATGGTGTGTCAGTGTCAGAGTCCGATGTGGATGACGCGCCGGGTAAGAAAGACATGATGGGAGTTGAGTACTTTGGCCCTCCCGACAGCGGCAAGGTCAGGGTCCTGTGGATGCCTATTGGTCGATCCCTCGATGTCCCGGGCAAGATTCTCGCAGTGGCCCCGGCGGCCGGTGGGACGTGTTTCACCAACGGATCGGGCATTGCCGGGCCGGACGGAAACCAAATTGACGGATCTACGTTTCAAGTAGCGCCGGGCACCAAGTTGGCACTGTTTGACACGTGCGGAGCCACCCCCGCCACCGGGACACCTGTTTCGGCTGTAGTGGAAGTACCGGGTCCGTCCGGGCGAGCGATGTTGATCGCCTATCTCGGTCCGGGCAACAAGCCCACACTGCTCACCGTGGCGGTTCGTGGTTGAGTGACGAGGGCGTGGAAATGGAGGCAGCCGGACGAACGCTGGTTATTTCCCATCCCCACAAGGTGTTCTTCGCCGAGCACCTTCATACAAAACTGGACTTGGTGCGGTTCTACCTT
>JAYVGK010000241.1:0-2924 GCA_043772215.1 Acidimicrobiales bacterium
GTGGAGCACCGTATGGACCTGCTGTACCAAGGGGCTGCCGACAAGAACATCTCGTTGGAGCGATGGGTGGAAGTGGCAGCCACCACCCCGGCCCGACTGTTTGGCCTGTATCCCAAGAAGGGCGTCATCGCCCCCGGCAGTGACGCCGACATCGTCATCTACGACCCCCATGCTCAACAAACGCTGGGCGTGGAGTTCCACCATATGGCGGTTGACTATTCGGCCTATGAGGGCGAGGTCATCGACGGTCGTTGCGATCTGGTGATGAGTCGAGGTCGGGTGGTGATCGAGGACAAGAAGTTTCTGGGTGCGGCCGGTCAGGGCTCCTATCTCAAGCGTGGACTGTCGCACTACCTCGTTTGATCAACATCCCCATTGTGAATTCGTGAACGGAGCAAGTGATATGCGCGCAGTACATCATTGGATAGACGGTAAGGCCCTGGAGTCTGGCTCCGGCCGCTCTGGCGTGGTGTGGAACCCGGCCACGGGCGAGCAACAGGCCACGGTGGACTTTGCCGATGCCGCAGAAGTGGACTTGGCGGTGGCAGCGGCCAAGGATGCATACGGCTCGTGGCGCTCCACCGGGTTGTCAAAACGGGCTCAAATCATGTTCAGCTTTCGCGAGATCGTCAATGGTCGCAAGGCCGATCTGGCCGCGGTGCTTACCTCCGAACATGGCAAGGTACCCAGTGACGCAGCCGGTGAAATTGCCCGTGGTCTGGAAAACATCGAGTTTGCCTGCGGTGCTGCGCCACTGCTCAAAGGCGGATACTCCGAGCACGTGAGTACCGGGGTGGACGTGTATTCGCTGCGCCAACCCCTGGGTGTGGTGGCAGGAATTACACCGTTCAACTTCCCGGCCATGGTGCCCATGTGGATGTTTCCCATCGCCATCATGGCAGGCAACACCTTCATACTGAAGCCCAGTGAGAAGGACCCATCCACGGCCATGCTGCTGGCTGAATGGTTGGCTGAGGCAGGGCTGCCGGCTGGCGTGTTCAATGTGGTGCAGGGAGACAAGGTGGCGGTGGATGCCATCCTGGCTCACCCTGATATTGCTGCTGTCAGCTTCGTGGGCTCCACCCCCATTGCCCGGTACATCTATGAAACGGGCACGCGCCACGGTAAGCGGGTCCAAGCACTGGGTGGCGCCAAAAACCATATGTTGGTGATGCCTGATGCCGACTTGAACATGGCTGCCGATGCGGCTGTAAGCGCCGGCTATGGCAGCGCCGGTGAACGGTGCATGGCCATTGCCGCAGTGGTGGCGGTGGGTGGCGTGGGCGACGCACTGGTGGAGCGCATCGTGGCCCGTATCCCCAAGATCGTGGTGGGCCCCGGTACCGACCCGGCAGCGGAGATGGGTCCATTGATCACCGGCGAACACCGAGACAAGGTGGTGAGCTATATCGACTCAGCGCGCCGCCAGGGGGCCACCGTGGTGGTGGATGGACAGGACTACACACCCCCCGCTGGGAATGAGAATGGTTTTTTCACCGGTGCCACCCTGGTGGACAACGTGAGACCGGGTATGGACGTGTACGACAACGAAGTGTTCGGGCCGGTACTCAGTGTCATCCGAGTGGACACTTACGATGAGGCGCTGGCTCTGGTCAACGACAGTCCATACGGCAACGGCACCGCCATCTTCACCAGAGACGGAGGATTGGCCCGCCAGTTCCAACAGGAATGCACCGTGGGCATGGTGGGGATCAACGTCCCCATCCCGGTGCCGGTGGCGTACTACTCATTTGGCGGTTGGAAGGCGTCACTGTTCGGCGATCGACACATGTACGGCCCCGAGGGCATCGACTTCTTCACTCGTACCAAGGCCGTCACCAGTCGGTGGCCAGACCCCCGGCAATCGTCGGTGAACCTCGGCTTTCCGGAAACTCGCTAGAGGGACGCATGGACATCGGGGTAGTGCTGCAAACCAATCCACCAGCGTCTCGTGTGGTCGATTTGGCGCGCCGGGCCGAGACGTACGGATTCAGCCACGTATGGACCTTCGACAGTCACATCTTGTGGCAGGAGCCGTACGTCATCTACAGCCAAATCCTGGCCAGCACTCGTAACGTGATGGTGGGCCCCATGGTCACCAATCCAGCCACTCGAGACTGGACGGTCACCGCGTCAACGTACGCAACGCTCAACGAGATGTTCGGCAACCGCACCGTGTGCGGTATCGGACGCGGCGACTCGGCGGTTCGTGTCACCAACGGGGCACCCGTGGGACTCACGGAGATGCGCCAGTCCATCCACGTCATTCGCGAACTGGCCAACGGTCGTGCCGTTGAGTACAAGGGCAGTTCCATTCGTTTCCCGTGGGCCGCCAAGAGCCGACTTGAAGTGTGGCTGGCGGCGTACGGACCCAAGATGTTGGCCATGACGGGTGAGGTTGCGGACGGCTTCATCCTGCAGCTGGCCGACCCCGACATCGTGGCCTGGACCGTTGCTGCGGTGCGAGAGGCGGCCACCAGAGTGGGCCGTGATCCCGACGCCATCACGTTCTGCGTAGCGGCGCCCGCCTACGTCACCGATGGAACACCACAGCACCTGGCTCACGCCCGGGAGCAGTGTCGGTGGTTCGGCGGAATGGTGGGAAACCATGTCGCGGATCTGGTCGGCCGCTACGGCAGCGGTGATGCGGGCGGCGGTGGGGTGGTGCCGCAGGCGCTCACCGATTACATCAAAGGTCGTGAAGGGTACGACTACAACGAACACGGTCGCGCTGGCAACTCCCACGCTGCGTTCGTACCTGATGAGATCGTGGATCGTTTCTGTGTCATCGGGCCCCCGTCGGTTCAGCTCGAACGCCTCGCCCAACTGCGGGCCCTCGGTGTGAACCAGTTTGCCGTGTACCTCCAACACGACGACATGGATTCCACGCTGGCGGCTTACGGCAATCACGTGATCCCCGGAGT
>JAYVGK010000242.1:0-15461 GCA_043772215.1 Acidimicrobiales bacterium
AAGAACATGGCGGGGCGATGTGCGTCGACCGCCACAGCAGACGCAATACCAAGCGCAAAGGCTGACTTGCCCATGGCGGGGCGGGCCCCCACGATATACAACGCACCCTTCTGCAAGCCATTGAGCCGCTCGTCCAAGTCGTGGTAGCCCGTGGGGATTCCGGTGATGGAGTCGCCTCGCTCGTAGAGCTCCTCCAGACGATCAAGTGACGCCTGCAACAGGTCGTACAACGGCGCCAGCGTATCGGTGGTGCGCCGCTGCGCCACGTCGAACACGAGTTGTTCGGCTTTGTCCAAGGCGCCTGCCACATCGTCGGGCAGGCGGTAGCCGAGATCGGCGATCTCTTCGGATACCCCGATGAGGCGGCGCAGCAGAGCATGCTCCTCCACGATGCGGGCGTATTGACCCGCATTGGATGTGGTGGGTGTACCCGCTTGTAGTGAAACTAGGAGAGCGGAGCCCCCAATGGCATCCAAGAGATCGGCGCGCCGTAACTCCTCGGCCACCGTGACGAGGTCGATGGGCTCACCACGAGCATTGAGCGACACGATCGACTGGAACACATGGCCGTGGGCTGGCTTGTAAAAGTCAGCCGCAGCAGTGCGCTCGAGTCCCACTGATACGGCTTCACGGCTGAGAAGCATGGCTCCGAGCAGTGATTCCTCCGCTTCGAGATTGTGCGGCAACAGACGGCCACCAGACCCCGACGGAGCGGGGGGTGACTGTTGACGGCGGCGGACGTCATCGAGGGATTGGACCATGGGCGGCGGCTCGCAAAGATGGGGTGGCGGAGGAAACGAACTGCAGTACCCACTGCCCTGGGGCGCGAGCGCAGATGCGAGACGAGAAATGTGCTGAACGTGAATCGGGTGAAGGTAAAGCGAATGAACGTGAAGCGAATGAACGTGAAGTGGGAGTGGCCGAGCGTGACAGTACGAGCCGCCCGCTACCAGTGGGTGAGCGTGGGATCTTCGGGGGATCTTCTGTGGACAAACATGGGGAAGGTGTGGATAACGACAGGAGAGTTTTCCCCAGGTTGCCTACAATTGTCCCATCCGTCGCCCGTGGGATGGCGGTTGTCCACAACTTCAGCACATGCTGCCCACAGGCTTTCCTCCGACAACGCACTGTTGATTGCACCGACAGATCGCAGCATATCAGTGCCGACGAACGTGTGTTCGTCCATGGGTTGAGCTGAGGGAATCGGGACGCGTCGACGGCCCACCCCGATAAGGGGCGGGCCGTCGTCTGCTACAGGCGGTTCACGAGCTAAGCGCTGACAACCTCAACCTGAACTCGGAACTCCACGTCGTTGTGCAATTTCACTGGAACCTCGTGGCTCCCGAGGGTCTTGATGTGCTCGTCGAGATGGATACGACGACGATCAAGCGTGACGCCAGTTTGGGCCTGAACGGCGTCTGCCACGTCTGCCGCCGACACCGATCCAAACAATTTGTTGCCGTGGGACTTGGCGATGATCTTGATGGTCTTGGACACTAGAACACGCGCCACCGTCTCGGCTGACTCCCGGTCCTTGGCATCGCGAAGGTCTCGCGACCGGCGCATGGCCGCAGCCTGAGACACCGTGCCTGCTGACGCAGGCATCGCTGAACCACGAGGGAGCAGAAAGTTGCGGGCGTAGCCGTCAGCAACGTCCACGATGTCACCACGTTTGCCGACACCCTTGACGTCAGCTCGCAGAATTACTCGTGCCATCTTGATCAGGCCTCCTCGACAACGTCTTCGACGTCATCGTTGTCATCGGTTTCTACGGCATCAGGTGCGTCGGCGTTGCGTGAGTCTGGACGACCTCCGGGCCCACCGGTACGCGGGCGTCTTGGTCCACGTTCCGCTACGCCCTTTGCTGCGTAAGGCAGCAATGCCAACTCTCGTGACAACTTCACCGCATTGGCCACCGCGCTCTGCATCTGCACCGACAACCCGGTGACCCGACGAGCCCGAATCTTACCGCGATCAGAGGTGAACTTACGAAGCAGGTTGATGTCCTTGTAATCGACGAAGCTGCCCTCCTTGATAGGCGAGGCCTTCTTTTTGGCGACGCGGCGCTTGTCGTCTTTGGGGGCACGCTTGGTGCCGCGCTCTTTGTCACGGTCATTGTTGCGGGCCATCAGAAGGGCTCCTCATCGTATGCATAGCTAGCGGGTGCTTCTGTGTTGGACGCGGGGCGACTGGCCTGCTGCGAGCCACCACCACCGCCTCCGCCTGATCCGGCGCCGGGTCCACCTTCAGCCCCTCGGCGTTCATTGCGGGTGATCTGCGCTGATGCCCAACGCAGCGACGGGCCAATCTCGTCAGCGACGATTTCAACCACCGATTTCTTCTCGCCGTTGGCTTCCCATGAGCGTTGCTCCAAGCGACCGGTGACGATGGTGCGGGTTCCCTTATGAAGCGACTCCGCTGCATTCTCCGCCAACTCTCGCCAACAGGTGACGTTGAAGAAAGACACTTGCTCCTCCCACTCGTTGGTTTGGCGATTCTGCCAACGACGATTGACGGCCACACCAAAATTAGTGGTGGCCTGGCCCGAAGCAGTGAAGCGCAGCTCGGGATCACGGGTGACGTTTCCAATGATGGTGATGGAGTTGTCAGGCATGCTCAGTCCCGTGATCCGCGGTCGCCACGGTCTCCACGGTCACGTCCGCCGCTGCGTTCGCCACGATCACCACGATCACCACGACCTTCACGACCGGCCTCACGAGCAGCAGCAGCCACCTCTTCGAGTGACGGCGGCGCAGAAATGGACCGACCGGCGTTGGCTGACGGCACCTTCACGATCTTGTGGCGAAGAATTTCGTCCTGCAAAAACAGCTGACGATCCACCTCGGCCATGTTGGCCGGTACGCCCGACGCTTCCAGAAGGAAGTAGTACCCGTCGGACTTCTTCTCGATTTCGTACGCCAACTTGCGGCGACCCCAGCGCTCCACCCGTCCGGGTGTTCCGCCCTGGGTGGTGATCAACGCAGAGGTGCGCTTCACCACTCCTTCGATGACCTGGTCATCGAGACTCGAATCAACTATGACAACGATTTCGTACGGCCGCATGGCCATCCGTTACCTCCCTGTGGACCCGGCTTGCCGGGGCCCCGGACGGTCCGGGGCAGGGTGCCACCCCAACAGGAGCGGCCGGTAAGGATAGCCCGTGTCTTGCACCGCAAAGGACGCCCGGCTTAACCCACTGGTACAAGGCTCTTATGCGGACTCGCGCACCACGTGTACCGGCGGCTCCGAGGTGACAGCGGTCCAGAACACTTCGTCCGGCGTGGCCAACATGGCGGCATACCGTGACGCCGGGTAGGCCATATGGGGCTTGCTGGGATCGTTGCCTGGTTGGGCAACGGCGGTGGCCGGACGTTGATAATCAGCCGGGGTTACGTATCGAGCCAAGTCCTCGTCGGAAATTCCGGCCAGCGCCTGAACCTCCGGATCGATCCATGCGCGTTCGTCGATGGCACTGCCGCAGGCCACCTCCAAGGAGAGTCCCTCAGGACCGGCGAAGTACATCGACTGACACATGCCATGGTTCATGGGTCCGATGACCACCACGCCACGGCTGCGGATGCGGTCACGCATCGCCAACAAATCGTCGAGTGTGTCCACATTGAAGGCCACATGCTGCATCGTTCCGGCCGCCACGGCTCCGCCAGCGCTCCCGGCGTGGGTGATGCCGAGCTCGTACGTATCGGGATTCTCTGGGTGCTGTACGAAGGCCACGTAACAGGCGGGGTTGAGTTCCACGAACGCATGGAACGTGTTCTCCACGCCGTGCATCCAGTACAGCGCCCGCAGTTCCCCTCCGAGCACATCGGTGAAGAACTCGATTTGTGTCTTCACGTCTTGAGTACTGAGCGCCAGATGGTTGACGCCATTGGGATGTAACGCCATGGCTTTTCCTCCGTATTTGTGCTTACGAATGCATCACCAGGGAGCTTAGATCGGGGCGGCCCGGCAACGCCCACCCACACTCAACACCACTCCGGGCTTGACTCCCAGCGGTTCCAGCCCACCAGATAATGTTTCCATGCCCCACCGATACGCAGCCGATGCGCCGTATCGGGGACATGCATCACTGTCGCCGCACGGTGCCATTTCGGCCTGCCCCACGTGTCGGCCCGACGCATCGAACCAGGCAATGGCCAAAGTGATGGGCACGGTCCGCATCCAGAACTGCGAATTGGTGTCGCCGGCCCACGAAAAGAGCATGGCGTCGTAGCCACCGAGATCACGTTGACCCATCAGGCCTTGCTCGCGTAGCGCTTCGTTATCGGCCAGCAGTGCGCAGAACTCATGTGCCAAACCATCAGTTCCGGTGACAACAAACTGAACTTCACCAAAGCGAGTGAATGGGGCACGCGCCTTCACTGACGCCACCAACGTGGGCTCGACGATGGCCACCACTGTTGCAACTGGGGGAACCGTGCGTGGCAAGGTGCTCGATACACGAGTGGTGGCGACGCCTCGCTTGGTAGCGAGCGTGGCAGGCCGTTTCGATGAAGCCCGAGAGCTACCACCGCACGACGTTCCTACGGCCATGATGATCAAGGTCACGGTGAACACCACCACGGCCTTGGCGGTGACACTTCGACGTATGCGACTACCGGTCACTCTCCCAGCGTACGGGGAGTCCCCGCGCTCATCCGACGAAGCTGCCGTACAGTCCCGCCAGATAGTCCTCGGCGTCGGCACTGATGACACGACCAGCAGCTGCCAGTCCTTCTGGCGTGGTGCCGGCCAGCAGCGCCTCGGTCAACTCCGCGCTGGCCCTGTAACTCTCTGTCTTGTCGGGAAATGCCTGGGTGCGCACATCGGCCACGTATGCCTCGATGGCGGCCTGACACGCCGCTCCGATATCGGCGTAACGACGAACGAACTTCGGCGCCAGTCGATCCTCCATCCCCAGCAAGTCATGCCACACCAGAACCTGACCATCACAGTCGGGCCCGGCGCCGATGCCAATAACGGGCACAGGCACCGTCTCAGCGATGACCTTGGCCAACACATCGGGGACACCTTCGAGAACAATGGCGAACACTCCCGCCTCCACCAGCGCAACGGCGTCGTCGATGAGTGCTCGGGCATCGGCCAATTGGCGACCCTGAACTTTGAATCCACCCATGGCATTCACCGATTGCGGAGTGAGTCCGATGTGGCCCATCACAGGAATCTCGGCGTCGATGATTGCTCTGACCACCTCGGTACGTTTACGGCCCCCTTCGAGCTTCACCGCTCCCGCTCCCGCTCGAATCAGCATGGCGGCATTGCGCACTGCGTCGTGAGTACCAGTGTGATAACCCATCCACGGCAGGTCGCCAACCACCAACGGACGAGGATGACCCACGCCGCTGGCCTCTGACGCCTGTAGGCCTCGATGTACCGCAGCGGTGTGATGCGCCATGTCTTGTACCGTGACCTGCAACGTGTCCTCGTAGCCGAGCACCACCATGGCCAAAGAGTCCCCAACCAAGATGAGGTCCACTCCGGCTCGATGGGCAATGCGAGCCCCGGGAGCGTCGTAGGCCGTAACCATCACCAGTCGATCGCCGCCGCCATCGCGGCTCACCTTTCGAGCCGCCACTGCCGGGGCACTTATGCGCGCCTGAATCGCCTTGATTGCACCCATGTCGGGCTCCTTTCGCCGTCCAGTGCCCGATGGCTACCGGCGGTATGTACTGATCGTAGCCACACTCAGGGGTCAGCCGCTCGCCGGTGATTGCTTGGGTGGTGCCGAATCCACAACTTCATTCGGCGGCGCCTGGACACCGACAGGGGCCGGGGCGCTGTCCACCGGTGACGAAGACCCGCTAACTGGATTGCCACCACCGATTGCCCCTGTGGAGCCGCCATCCACCCCGGTCACGGGGGGACGGTTGACCTGTACTGCGGTGTCGGATGGTGACGCAGGAGTTGCCTTGGGGCCCTTGGCGCCGGAGCGTCTGGGCAGGGTCGACTCACCACCACCATCGCCGACCTGCGGTGGACGAAACGCTCCCGTTTTCACGCCCGCTTTCACCACACTGGCCTCCATGAACTTCTGGAATACCTGGGCGGGAAACAACCCACCGGTGACCTTGCGTCCGTGCACCTTGGTCATCGGACGGTTGCTGTCGGCGTACCCCATCCAGATCGCCACTACACAACAGTCCTGCGGTGTGTAACCGACAAACCAGGCATCACGCGAACTCTGGGTGGTCCCGGTTTTTCCAGCCACTTGGCGACCGTCCGACAACTGAGCACCCACCCCCGTTCCGTGGGACACCACCTGCTGCAACACGGCATTGATCTGGGCGGCTTGATCCTCGGTGAGCACTTGCTGACGTTGCTGCTTGTACGCCAAGAGCACCTGGCCTCCGGCATCTCTGACTTCGGTGATGAGGGTGGGCTCGACCCTCATACCTTCGCGAGCAAACGTGAGATAGGCGTCGGCCATTTCCAACGGCGCCACCTCTTCGGCACCGAGGGCGATTGCGGGGTAGGCATCGAGAGGGGATGTGATGCCGAGGTCCTTGGCCATGGTGACCACTCGTTTGGCTCCGACTCGGGGATCGGTGACAAGTTGCGCAAACACGGTATTGACGGACAGCGCCGTGGCGCGCGTGAGATCGATCTTGGCGCCGAATGACTCGTCGTTGTAATTACCCACGTTCCAGTCGGTGCCGTCTGCGTTGGCTCCGGGGATACTGATCTGCTTGGGTGCATCGAAGGTGCTCGACGCTGCCACCCCCTCCCGGATGGCGGCCGCCAACACAAACGGCTTGAAGGTAGATCCACCTTGGCGGCCAATGCCCCCAAACCCCCTTCCCACGGCCAGGTTCACCTGCGACTTCGTCCAATCTCGACCACCGATCATCGCCAGTACCCGCCCTTCGTGGTCGAGCACCACCATGGCTGCGTCAGGGTCGCCCGGTCGGTTCAGCACATCGTCGTAAAGAGTGGTTCTGGCCTGTTCTTGTTTGGCCAAGTCCAGGGTGGTCCGGACCCGTAGCCCACCACCGAACACTCGCGCCGCACCGAATCGTTCGATCAACTGTCGGCGCACGACGTCAGTGGCGAACTCCGCCCCTGCGCCGCGCTGTTCATAAGTGGACGTAGGACCCTGACGAGTACGCACGATACCGCCCGCTCCCGCCAGCGGCACCGCCACCGCGGAGTCACGTTGGGCCACGGTGATGAGTTCGAATCGAACCATGGAGTCGAGGACACGTTGACGGCGGGCCAGTGCCAAGACTGGATTTCGTCGAGCATCAGCTCGTTCCGGAGCCCGCAACAACCCCGCCAAATACGCTGACTCGGCCAAATCCAGCTTGTCCACATCCACACCGAAATAGGCCTGAGCGGCGGCCTGTACGCCGTAGGCCCCTCGACCGAAGTACACCACGTTGAGATAGCGCTCCAGGATCTGGTCCTTGGTCAAGCGCCGCTCCAGTTTCACGGACAGGATGGCTTCGCGAAGCTTGCGATTGAATGTGCGCTCTCGTCCCAGATAGGTGACCTTCACGTATTGCTGAGTGATGGTGGACCCGCCCTGGAGACTGCCCCTGCTTCTCACGTCAGCCCACAGCGCCCGACCCACGCCGACGGGGTCAACTCCGCCATGTTGATAGAAGTTGTGATCTTCCGAGGCCAGGATGGCGTCCACGGTGAGCTTTGGTACCCGACTGAGCGGCACTGCGGTGCGGTCCTGACCAGCGTTCAACGATGCCAACACCACACCGTTGGCATCGTAGATAAATGTTGTCTGCGCGCTTAGCTCATCGGGTGGAAGCGGTATACTGCGCGCATACCAAAGCACTGCTGAAACCAGTATCAGGGGCGGCAACACCAAGGACAGAGCGATACCTTTGGCGTGACGTCGTAGGAATCCTCGGCGACGTCTTGATGGAGGCTCGGGTGGCAAAGCGTCCTTGCGACCGGCGGAGGGTGCCTTGGTGACTACGGATGAACTGCTGGGGCGCCTCGGTGTTCGCGGGGTTGGCGATCGAAGGGTTGACGTTCGGGACTTTCCCGACGCCACTACTCTCGGAGTACGTCGCTCGTCAGCGGGCATGGGCCCGCCCGAGTTGGAATGTACGCTCGAGGTGGTTCCAGCGACAACCACGGCACACCTCCACCACGTAGCAGGCCAATTCGTCGTATTGACGGCTGAGCTTGTTGAGTTCCTTCATGGTGGCCACACACCGACCGTGGGCAGGCAGGCGCCCTCCGAAGACGTAGGAGACGTGTACCAATTCACGCTCCTCACAGATGGGGCACGTTTGTTGCGTGGGTGCTCCAAGGTGCTCAGCGGCACGCAATAACTCTGGATGAGCGTCACATACATCGATTCGGGACAACCGACCGCGTTTAAACTCTGCAACGAGATGTCGGCGGGCCAGCCGGAAATCGACTGTTCCCGATCTACCGGACGCCCCGCGAACCGTGTCCGGGCGAAACTGCACGACTGCAGGGTAGGCGGCACTGCTGAGTCATCGTGACCGACGATGCCGGAGTACATCGGTTCGTTCACGGTGAACAAGTGCAAATTCGTGGTCGACGCGTTCCAGGAAGCGTTGCCGGGCTGAGGCGTCGATCTGGTCGTTGCCGTACAGGGCCACCCAACGAGTCTGACAACGCAGGCTGGCCTGAGACCTGATCCCCCGACGCAACATTCGGCGCCCCGGCTCGCCCTGAACGATGTTCATGAGCTTGGATGAACCATGGGTGGTGAGCACGGTCACCACCCGTAGATGGCGCAGCAACGACTGCGGTCGGCGGGCCCCGGGTGCCAACTCATAGGCCACCCCCTGCACCCACACTCGGTCCAGCCAACCCTTGAGGATCGCCGGGAAGCCGCCGAACCACGTGGGGTACACGAGTACCAGATGGTTGGCCCATCGCAAGGCGTCGATGTGGTCCGCCAGTTCCGGGCGAGTCATGTTGGGGCTGTGACGAGTACGCCACTCGTCCACGGACAGTCGTGGATCAAAGTCATCGGCATACAAATCAAACTCTCGGATCTCGTGTCCGGACTGCTTCAGCGCCGCCACCGCCCGATCACCAGCGGCCTGCAACAGACTCTCGCGTACCGGGTGAGCCCGAATCACCAACACTCTTTGGGTCGCCCGGGCGTTCACACTGAGCCAGTCACAGTGAACCCAGGGTCGAATCAATTTTCCGGATAAATCGATCAATGTGTTCGGGGCTGGACCGATTGAGGCCATAGAGCCCCAACCAAGTGGTACGGCAGCGAAGTGGGGGTGCCAACATCCGGATGCAACGCATGATGACGCGACGACCGTTGTCCGCCAGGGCCATCGTCTCCACGTGTCGCGATCCGTATGTGGAGATCCCTACGATTCGTCTCAGCCCACTCAGTCCACCCCGCACCTTGTTGGTGCGCGGGTCCAACACAAAACCCACACCAGGCACCAACGTTCGCTCCAACCAGCCTTTCAGGATGGCTGGCAGACCCCAGTACCACGTGGGGTAAACGAACACCAGAACCTGGGCCCGCAAGAGCATGGCGGCATGACGTTGCACCATGGGGTCGGTCATCGGAGTATCGGTCTCATAGGCCAATCGCTCGGCACGACTCATCCGGGCTTCAAAATTCTCGGCATACAAATCGATGACGTCGACATGATGACCACTGCGCTTCAATGCCGTGGTAGCGGTGGCAAACAACGCTGCCGAAAGACTCTCTTGGGCCGGATGGGCGTGAACCACGAGCACTTGCATCACCCCATTCTGCCCGAGATATTGACGCAGTCAATGATTGTGTTCGGACCACCACTGTCGCAAGCGCTGTTCGGCCTGCTCAGGGCTCGACGGACCCTCGTCTAGGCGCGCCTGCAGCAACATCTCCAGTGCCTCGCCGATTGCACGTCCTGCGGGAATCCCCAACAGGTCCATCACCTGTCGGCCGTCGAGATCGGGTCGGATGGCATCGAGCTCCTCCTGCTCACGCAACTCGGCTATCCGCACTTCCAGGTCGTCCATGCGTTTGCCCAGGACCGCCGCCTTGCGGGCGTTGCGAGTGGTGCAGTCGCAACGCGTGAGTTCATTGAGTTGGTCGAGCAAGTGGCCTGCGTCGCGCACGTAGCGGCGCACCGCAGCATCTGTCCACCCGGAGGCATAAGTATGAAAACGCAAATGCAACGCCACCAGTTCTGACACGTCGTCGATGTCCTCGGTGGAGTACTTCAACTGTTTCATGCGTTCTCGCGTCATACGCGCACCTACTACATCGTGATGGTAAAATGTGACTCCCCCATCGCTGATCCGACGGGTACGGGGCTTGGCGATGTCGTGGAGCAGTGCGGCCAAGCGAAGCACCTTGTTGGGGCTGGTTTTTTCCACAACAGCAATCGTGTGGGCCAAGACGTCCTTGTGACGATGAATGGGATCTTGCTCCAGAGCCATCGCTGGCAACTCGGGAAGAAATTGTGCAGCCAAGCCGGTATCAACCAAGAACCACAGTCCAGCCGACGGCGAGTCGACCACCAACAACTTGTCCAATTCGGCATGGATTCGCTCCGCCGAGACGATCGACAATCGACCACTCATTGCCCGCACCGCAGCCACCAATGCTTCGTCGGGCTCCATGGAAAAGCCGGATATGAAGCGGGCCGCTCGAAGCATCCTCAACGGATCGTCACCAAAACTCACGGTGGGATCCAGCGGCGTGCGCAATCGTTTGGCCGCCAGATCTCCCACCCCGTCGAAGGGGTCGATGAGGGTCATGTCTGGCAGGGATAGGGCCATGGCGTTGATGGTGAAGTCGCGTCGGGATAAATCTGTGGTGACGTCCGTACTGAACTGCACATCCGGTTTGCGAGAGTCCTCGCTGTACGCCTCGGCGCGATGGGTGGTGATTTCCACCAGTCGCTCTCCAAACTTCACGCCAATCGTGCCAAAGCGTTGACCCTGGGTCCACACCGCATTCGGGCGCAGTGGCTTCACGATGGCCAACGTTTGTTCGGGGGTGGCATCGGTGGTGAGGTCGATGTCAGTGTCGGTGTCGGCGTGAGCCCGCCCCAGCAACGTGTCACGGACAACGCCACCCACCAGATACAGCCGGCGACCGGCCGCCTGAAACGCTGCGCTGAGCGACTCCGTCTCGTCGAGCAGCGGCTGAAAGCGGGTAGGAATCATGGCGGCAATGAGACTACGGCGAGAGTGCACCGCAGGGAACAACGAAGCCGGGCGAAAGTGCGCCGGACCGATCAATTGCTGTGACCACGTCTATCCTCGGGACCTATGCCTGGGTTCGAGCCGCACGTACCGGCCACTACCGGCACCGCCACGGACCCAGCCCAGCGCATCCTTCGCCACCGCCCTCCCATGGCCACCGTGCAACTCATACGTTGGCGTGGTGAGCGGGCCCGGCTGGAACGACACGCCCCTGATCTCGATGGCCAACACTCCACCACCATTCACCCGGCCGATGGCCGACCGTTGTCAGTTGGATTCGTGCGGCACTGTATTGAGTTGCTCGATGGTGTGGGCGGCATGGTGATGTCACCCGCCTTGGGAGTTGGCGAAGTCCGGGGATTCGAAGCGGCTGGATTTGCCACCAGGGCCGATCTGCACCTGTTGGTTCACGACCTACACCCCATTCCGCCACGGCCCGTCCTGCGAACAACGCGCAGCCGGAGAGGTTCGGTACGCGAGTGGCGCGACATTCTCGCCGTGGATGCAGCCGCGTTTCCCGCACTGTGGCATCTGGATGAATTGGGTTTGCACAACGCCCTCGGCGCCACGCCGTCGTCTCGTCTCCGAGTGGTGGTGGGCAACGATGATGCGCTCATGGGCTATGCCATTACGGGGCGAGCAGGACGACGAGGGTATCTTCAGCGACTGGCGGTCGCACCGTCGGCCCAAGGGGCCGGTATCGGAAGAGATTTGGTGTGTGACGCACTGTCATGGTGTCGGCGATGGAGGGTTCAGCGTGTGGCCGTCAACACTCAGCACGGAAACGCCCGAGCGCTGTCGTTGTACCAGAACATGGGCTTCGTAGAGACGCCTACCGGGCTGCGGGTGTTGGAGCGCTTGCTGCCCACTCCGGTTGACGGAGCACATGGCGGAGCCAGCAAGTCCGGGCCGTCGTGGGCATGAAGGATTGCTCGGTCACACGACGGCGTCGGAGTCCACTCTTCACGCTGTGGGCAATCACTGCGGTGATGACGATCGTCCTCGCAGGAGCCTCAACCGCAAGCGTCAACCGAACTGGTTCCCGGGTCTCCACCCAAGACGTACAAATACGGTTGCTCTCTCAAACTCCGACCGTGGGGTCTAGCAATCGCTTTTTGATGCGGGCCCTTATCGAAGGTAGCCAAAGCCTTCCGGAGCGTGCTGACGTAGAGGTTGCCACCACCCTGTACCAACGCTTGCGTAATCGTGCAGCGTTCAGGTCGTCATTGCGACGAGAGCGGCTCGGCTCACCGGTCAAGGTGGTGGTGACACCGCTAGGTGTGGCAGCGCCCGATGCTTCGGTCACCACGGAGACCACCTTTGACATCGGCGCCTGCGTCACGTGTATCACCCTCGCCAGCGATGGTGTGTACCCAGTGGTGGTGGAGGTGCGGCGTCGCGGAGGCGCCGAGGTATTGGGCGATATGGTCACCTACCTCGTTCGGGGCTCTGCGTTGCAGGTAGATGAACCTTTGGCGGTGGCCTTGGCCGTTCCTCTCCACCTGCCTCCAGCCACCAACCCTGATGGCAGCACCTCGGTCATCGATATCAGCGGCTTCGTGTCCGTAGCCGAAAGCCTCGGGAGTCACCCGGACGTGGCCCTCACGCTGATCCCAACGCCGGAGAGCATCGACGCTCTCTCCAGATCCGGCGCGGGCGACGGTGGTGCCCTCGATACTTTACGCACCGCATTGGCTGGTCGCGAAGTGGTGGCTGGGCCCTATGTAGATCTGATTCCGGAGGCACTGTCGGACACCCGTTTGGCGGAGGAGGTATCGGCGCAACTCGACGACGGCAGCGTCACGCTCGGGCGCCATCTCGGCGTTCAACTGAGTACCGGGATCTTGGCGCGCCAGGGCACGGACCCCCTTCCCGACTCCTCGACCTTGGCGCGTCTGAAGATCACTCGGCTCATCGTCAACGCAGCCCAGATCACCGTGTCCGGGGCCTCCGACGCATCTGGTGTCTCCGGCGCGTCGCAGAGCCCGCGCACCTTCGATCGGCAAGTCATTTTCGACCCGGGCGCCGGAGACAATTCCGAGGCCAATGCTCTGCCGGCGGTGGTTGCCGACCCAGCGCTGGCCGCTCACCTCGACAATGCGCCCGACCAATTGCTGGGGACCCATCACCTCCTGGCCGATCTGTCCATCATCGCCCAGCAGGGTGGACCCGACCGGGGTGTGGTGGTGGCTCTTCCCTCAGCCGGGCTTCCCCGTACCTCACTCGACCTGTTGCTCTCGACCTTGGCCGCGCAGCCCCAACTTCGCGCCGTCACTGTCTCGTCACTCTTCGGACTACCGGGAGCCCTCGATGATGATGGCCAGCGGCTCAGTGTTCAAGCACGTACCAGCGGACGGGTGCAAGCCCTCCCAACGAACGAGGTGGCCCATATCGAACGGCTCCGGTCCCAGATCGACGGTGTGGCCAGCATGTACGACGACCCACCGGTGGACATCACGCAATCGCGTCGCGTGCTCAGAGTTTCTTTGGCCGGCGACCTTGCTCCCAGTACCCCCAGATCCGCCTATCTTGACGCGCTCGATCGTTCGGTCCCGAGCATGTTGGCGCAGGTGCACCTGGGTGCGGTGGGGTCATTCCGACTCACTGCCCTACGAGGAAAGATACCGCTCACTGTCGTTAACGACACCGGGCGACCGGTAAAGGTCCAGATTCGTGTCAGTTCTGATCGTCTCCGGTTTCCCCAACTCAGCGGTCCGCTGAACCTGCTCGTCAAGGCCCGCACCGACACTGAGCGAATTGATGTGGCCAGCCGTTCCTCGGGCACGTTCTCGCTTGTCGTCGGACTCAGCACCCCCAGTGGGTTGGCGTTGGCTTCGGACCGCTACACCGTGCGGTCCACAGGGGTGTCGGGAGTGGGAGTGGGCTTGTCGATCGGGGCGCTGTTCATCTTGGCCACATGGTGGGCCCGCACGACAGTCAGACGACGACGCCACACGGCGATGGGCAACCGTTTGCTTCATGACACTCGTGGCCACTGACCCGGCGCCTCACTCAACGGTGGTGCGTTCCACCCGGGTGATGATGGCCACAACGCTGGCCTCACGACTCACTGGGGTAGCACGCAACATCGCCTTTGCCGGGCTCACTGTGGGCTTGGTCACCGACGCCTATACGGTGGCCAACAACGCACCCAATCTCGTCTACGAGTTGGTGGTCGGTGGCGTTCTGTCGTCCACGCTTGTGCCCCTATTTGTTGACCTCCTGTCGAAACGCGATGCCGGGGATCAACAGGCCGCTGACGGTATCTCCACCATCGTCACCCTGGCACTGGTGGCGGTGTTGATGCTGTCATTGGCCTTGTTCATCGCCGCCCCACTGCTCATCCACGGGCTGTTGATGCATGGTCAAACGGCCGTGAAACAGCGCGTTGGCACCACGTTGCTGCGTATGTTTGCCCCGCAAGTTGCGGTGTATGGGTGCATCACCATCGGCACGGCATTGCTCAATGCCCGACGGCGCTTCGGTGCTCCTACAGCCGCCCCCGTGTTGAACAACCTCGTGGTCACCGCAGTGTTTTTGTGGGCCCGACACATCATCAACGGACTGGCCAAAGCAGCCCAACTGAGAACCGGGACACCGCTTAGCGACACCGCCCGATTGGCGCTGATCGATGCTTCCTCAAAAGCCAAACTGGTACTGGGTTTGGGTACCACCGCTGGTGTCCTCGTCATGGGGTTGGCCCTTCTGCCCGGTTTGCGGGAAACACATCTAGGCCTGCGAATCCATTGGGACATTCATCACCCAGCGGTTCGTCGCCTCGGTGCGCTGTCAGGCTGGACGGTTGGGTACGTGGTGGCCAACCAAGTGGCATTGTTGTTCGTACTCAACGCTGCGGGTCGCGGTTCCGCTGGAGACTGGACGTCATACACGCTGGCCAACACCACGTTCTTCTTGTTGCCCCATGGAGTGCTGGCTGTATCGCTTATCACCGCCATGCAACCGGAATTGGCCTCCTCGTTCATGGACGGCGCTCGTGGTCGGTTTCGTCGTCAAGTGGTTGACGGCGTTCGTACGGTGCTCATGCTGCTGGTGCCTGCGGCAGTCGGTTACGTGGTGTTGGCGCAACCCATCGTGGCGTTGGTGCTTGGCCGCACTGCTGGTCGTACGGGCGATGCACTGTGGCCAATGGCCCTTGGTCTACCTGGTTTCAGCATCTATCTGATGTTCATGAGTGCACTCAAATCTATGCGCGACACGCGCGCTGCATTCGAAGTGAACGTGGTGGAGAACGCCATCAACATCGTGGCCGCTGC